>WLOB01000207.1 GCA_009699505.1 Actinomycetota bacterium
GTTCGCGACGCAGACCGGCACGGACCTCGTCTCCTGCGAGCTCGTCAACGGCGTCACCGTCGTCGACGAGGCGAAGATGCGGCCCACCGCCGCCGCCGAGTCCCGGATGCCCGCCGCGCTGCAGGCCGTCGTCACCGTCGGCGCGGCGAGCTCCCTGCGGATCCGGTGCACGACGGGCGGCGCGGTCGGCAACGCGAGCGACCTGCAGCTCGCCGCGATCCCGGTCGGCGAGATCGACTGACCAACGGCCGGCGCGGGGCCCGCGAGCGCGGGTCCCGCGGTCCGTCGGACGTCACACGACGACCGAGGTTGGCCCATGCAGGCGTTTCGCGACGACCGGCGCACGGGCCCGCCGGACGTGCTTCGGAGAATCCGACGCATCCAGTCCCGGGTGTGCGCCGTTACTCCTGGCATGACCAACCTGAACTTTCGCGGGTCCCTCTTCACCCGCACCATCCCGGCGCTCGCCGTCTCCGGCGTCCTCGCCTTCGGTGTGACCGCCTGCGGCAGCGACGACGAGTCCGACTCCGCCAGCACCTCCGGCGGCTCGGCCCAGACGGCCGACGCCAACAAGCCCGCTGCCGAGGTCGCCGACGTCACGGGCGGCGTCACGCGCGTCACGCTCGACTCCGGCTTCGTCGAGGCGCTCACGTCCCTCAAGGTCGCCCCGGGCCCGGTCGGCGACGCGAAGATCAGCGACAAGGGCGTCGCGAGCTTCCCCGTCACCGGCGGCTCCGTCAAGTACTACACCCCCGACGGCCCGGTCCAGCCGTTCGTGCAGGGCGAGCTCGACCACGACGGCGCGGGCCTCTCGCTCACCGCCGGCGACACCAAGGTCGAGCTGACCGACTTCGTCATCGATCCGGGCGCCTCCGTCCTGACCGGCAAGGTCTCGGTCAACGGCGAGGTCGCCGCCGAGTCCGCCCCGCTGTTCTTCCTCGACGGCCGCACCCTGCAGCCGCTGCGCCTCGCCTCCAACGACACGAAGGCGATCCTCGAGGGCACCACGGTCAAGCTGAAGCAGGAGGCCGCCGACCTGCTGAACCAGACCTTCAAGATCGACGCCCTCAAGGCCGGTCTCGTCATCGGCGTCGCGAAGATCACGGTGCCGGTCAAGTAGCACCGGTCACCCGTCGCCCTCTGGGGCGGCACCACGGCATCCACGCCGCCGTCGGGCTCTCCCCCGACGGCGGCGTTCGTCGTTCCGGCCTGCCGCAGGGCCGACGGAGCGCGTCGTGTACGGTCACCCTAAGACGTCGATCCCGCCGACCCGTCGCCCGCGCGACCGGGCGGCGCCCCGCCGCGGGCCGCACCCGCGCATCCCGACCGAGGACCACATGGCCGACACCTCCGCACCCGCACGCCCCGCCCGTCAGGCGGTCCGCACCGTCGTCTCGCGCGTCGACCGGATCTCTCCGCACGTCCTGCGCGTCGTCCTGGGCGGCCCGGACCTCGAGGGCTTCCCCGCCGGGGCCTTCACGGACCACTACGTCAAGCTGCTGTTCCCGGCCCCGGGCGCGCCCTACGGGCCGGACTTCGACCCCGCCGAGGTCCGGGCGACCCTGCCGCGGGCGCAGTGGCCCCGCACCCGCACCTACACCGTGCGGGCCTGGGACCCCGTGCGCACCGAGCTGACCATCGACGTCGTCCAGCACGGCGACAGCGGCCTCGCCGGACCGTGGGCGGCGGCCGCCCGGCCCGGGGACGTCCTGCGGCTCCTCGGTCCCGGGGGCGCCTACGCCCCGGACCCCTCGGCGGACTGGCACCTCCTCGTCGGCGACGCGTCCGTGCTGCCCGCGATCGCCGCGTCGCTCCGGCGGATCCCGGCGGGCGTTCCGGTGCACGTGGTGGCCGAGGTCCCCGACGCGACCGAGCAGCAGGAGCTCGAGAGCCCCGGCGAGCTCACGACGACGTGGGTGCACCGCGGCGAGGCCGGCGCCCTGCCGCCCGCCGAGGAGCCCCTGGTCGTCGCCGTCCGCGGCCTCGACTTCCCCGGGGGCCGGGTCCACGCCTTCGTCCACGGCGAGGCGGTCGCCGTGCGCGAGCTGCGGCGCCACCTGCTCGCCGACCGCGGCCTCTCGCGGCAGGACGTGTCCATCTCGGGCTACTGGAAGCGCACGCTCGACGAGGACGGGTGGCAGTCGTCGAAGGCGGCCTGGAACGCCGAGGTCGAGTCCGACGTCGACCAGGCCACCGGGCCGCCACGCGGGCGCGTCGGCTACGCTTCCGTAGGGTCCGACGCGGACCCCGGCCCGCACGACCCGCGGGCGACCCGCTCGACGTCACACAGTTGACAGTTGTGCACTGAGACGGTTCAGTGCATGCCGACCATGCAGAAGCCCGTCGCGCCGCCCCTGCCTCCCCGTCCCGCCCTGCTGCGCGGGTCGGCCCGCCTGGCGGAGGTCGACGGCCTGACCGCGTGGTCGCTCGACGCCCAGGCCCGTGCCGTCGTCCGTCGACGGGAGCTCGAGCGCGAGGCCGAGCGGCTCTCCGCGCCGCGCGTGTGGCCGGACACGATCGGCTCCCTGGCGTCGACGACCTGGCGCGTCGCACGGGCGGCGGCCCCGGACGCGCCCTTCGCGCTCCTCGCGGCCGCGGCGGCCGCCACGGGCCTGCCCGTCGCCCCGCCCTCGGCCGCCGGCGGCACGATCGAGCGCGCGGACCGCCTCGTGCGTGCCGGCGGACCGGCCTACGTGAAGCTCGGGCAGTTCATCGCCAGCGCGCGCGGCCTGCTGCCCGACGAGTGGGTCGACGCGTTCGCGTGGTGCCGCGACGAGGCCACGCCGATGGAGGCGGGGGAGGCGGAGGGGGTCGTCCGACGGGAGCTCGGCGACCTCGACGCCTTCACCTCGTTCGACCCCGAGCCGCTCGCCGCCGGCTCGATCGGCCAGGTGCACCGGGCCGTGCTGCGCGACGGCACGCCCGTGGTGGTGAAGGTCCGCCGCCCGGGGCTGCGCCGCGCGTTCCGCTCCGACATCGAGACGCTCGCCCTGGTCTGCGCCGCCGCCGACCGGGTGCACCCCGGCGTGCGCGTCGCGAACCTCCCGGGCTTCGTGACGCTCTTCGCCCAGCTGACCCTGGAGGAGCTCGACTTCCGCCTCGAGGCCGCGAACCTCGTGGAGAGCGTCGCGGTGCTCGAGGACCTCGGGGCCGACGACGTTCGCGTACCGCGCCCCTTCCCGGCGCTGACGACGGAGCGGATGCTCGTCATGGAGCACCTCCCGGGCGTCTCCTACGCCCGGCTGCCCGCCGCCGGCCTCGAGGGCGGCGCCGGCGACCGGCTCTTCGCCGCGGGCGTGCGCGGGGTGCTCGAGGCGACCATCGTCCACGGGCTGTTCCACGGGGACCTGCACGCCGGCAACGTGCTCGTCGACGGCGACCGCTTCTCCATGGTCGACTTCGGCATGTGCGGACGCCTCGACGCCGCCCAGCGCGCGGGGCTCGTGCGGTTCCTCCTGGGCTTCGCGGCGTCCGACGCGCGGGCGCAGGTCGAGGCGATGCGGACCTTCGGCGCGATCACGGAGGACGCCGACGTCGAGGAGCTCGTCGCCCGGCTGCAGGCGGACCTCTCGCGCCTGGACGAGCGGGCCGACGGCCAGATCACCTTCGACCGGCTCGGCGAGACCCTCGGACAGCTGCTGCGCACCCTGGCCGCCGGCGGCTTCCGGATGCCGAAGGAGCTCGTCCTCTTCTTCAAGAACCTGCTCTACCTGTCGGGCTTCGCCGCCGCGGTCGCGCCCGACGCCGACGTCCTCGCGGTCGTCACGGGCATCCTGGGCGACCTCTTCTCGCGGGACGGCGGCGCTCTGGCCGCCGGTCTGGTGCCCGCCGCGGAGTAGCGGGCGACGGGACTGCCGCGACGTGCGCACGGCGCCGACCGCGCGGACCGGCCGCGTCGCGGGCCGCGGACCCGCGACCTCGGCGGGTCGGGTGGGGCGGGCGCTCGAGCGCCCGCCGACGTTCAGCGGCGCGCCATCGCCGAGGCGACCACGGGACCGAGGTCGCGGGGCCCCAGGGACGTGCGGGCGCCGAGGACGTCGTAGCCGAGCCGCTCGACCCGGTCGAGCACCCGGCCGTAGACGGCGCGGGCCAGCCGCATGCCGTGGCGCATGGACGCGGGGACGTGCTGCTCGACCTCGACCGTGTCGGCGAACATCCGCCGCGCACGGTCGACGTCGTGGGCGATGCGGTCGCGCAGCGCGGGGGAGGCCACGCCCCGACGCAGGTCGTCCTCGTCGAGGTCGGGCAGGTACACCCGGTCCATGAGCCAGTCCTCGCGGACGTCGCGCACGAAGTTCGTCAGCTGGAACGCGACGCCGAGGCGGGCGAGCGGCTCCGTGCCCTCGTCGCGGGCGCCGAGCAGCGGGGCCATGAGGCGGCCGACGGTCGCCGCGCTGCCGTCCATGTAGCGGTCGAGCTCGGCGTCGTCGGCGATCCGGACCCGGTCGTCGCAGTCGATCCGCATGGAGCGCATGTAGGTGCCGAGGAGGTGCAGCGGCAGGTCGTGCCGACGGCCGGCGTCGGCGAGGGCCGCGAGGACGGGGTGGTTCGGCGGCCGGCCCTCCACGCTGGCGTCCAGCGCGGACTGCCAGGCGTCCAGCGCCGCCCGGCGCGTCGTGGGGTCCGACGCGCGGCCGCGACCGTCGACGATCTCGTCCGCGCCGCGGAGGAACCCGTAGAGGGCGTGCACCGCGGGGCGGGTGCGGCGCGGCAGGCGCGCGGTCGCGACGAAGAAGGTCGGATCGTGGCGGCGCTGCATGCGCCGGCACCGGTCGTACGCGGCGACGACCACGGGGTCGGGGACGGGGGCGGTGGGGGAGTCCTGCGGGAGGGTGCGAGTGATCACTGGCGACCATCGTCCCAGCGCGGGCGGGCGGACACAACGTCTCACCGGCAGGATCACGCGATCGGGGCGCCCCGAGGCCCCCGAGGACGCGCTCAGAGGGACTGGCGGGGCGCCCCGTGACGGCGTACGCTCGCGCCATGTGCCGGAACATTCGCACCCTCCACAACTTCGAGCCCGCCGCGACCGACGACGAGGTGCGGGCCGCGGCCCTGCAGTACGTCCGCAAGGTGAGCGGCGCGACCGCGCCCTCGAGGGCCAACGAGGCCGCGTTCGCGCACGCGGTCGACGAGGTCGCCCGGATCACGGACGAGCTGCTGGCGTCCCTCGTGACGTCGGCGCCGCCGAAGGACCGCGAGGTCGAGGCGGAGAAGGCCCGGGCGCGCAGCGCGAAGCGCTTCGCCCCGACCTGAGCCGCGGCTCAGAGCGGCAGGCGCACGACGGCGAGCCAGTTGCCGCCGTGGGTGGTGCGCATCGTCGCGCGACCGGACGCGGTCTCGACGGAGCGCCGGATCGCCGCCTCGTCGCGGGGGCCGAGCGTGAGCGGCCTGGGGCGGTCGCCCTCCGGCAGCGTCTGGACGCCGAGCACGAGCTCGCCGTCCTCCGTGCGGATCCGGACGTGCACGCGCTGATCCGAGGTGGCGCAGCGGCCGAGGACGGACACGATCTCCTCGAGCACGACGCGGCCGGCGCGATCCGCGGAGGACGGGACCTCGCCCGGGGCCGTGCGGTCCGAGACGCGGACGGCGTGCCCCTGGCGCGTCAGGGCCGCGACCACCCGCGCCGCGTCGGCGAGCCCCCCGGCGACCGCCGAGGCGTCCGCCGCCGGCGGGCGCGGCACCGCCCGGACGACCGGCTCCGGCTTCGACGTCCGCACGGCGGAGCGCAGCGACCGGAGGCGCGCGAGGCGGCCGTGGGCCAGTCGAGCGGTCGTGGGATCGGGCTCCATGGGAGGTCTATCGGCCTGGTACCGCGTCGACTCCACCCTGAGACGACATTGATACGACTCCGTGTCCTGACTCTAGCGCCGAGGTCGGCGACGACGTGCCACCGCCGCGTGCCGGCCCGCTCCTCGCGGGTCCGTCGTACGAGGCCCTGCAGGACGGGACACCCGCCGTCCGGGCGCGTACGCTGTCGGTCGCGGAGCCGTCCCCCGGCCGTCGCGCCCCGCCCTCGCTCCCCGCACCGTGCACGACACCGCCACCACGACCGCGCCGCCCGCCTCCCTCGCATGAAGCAGCTGACGTACCGCGCGACCGTCGGGGGCGAGGACCTGCGGATCCGCTTCGTCCACGACGAGTTCGAGACGGACGATCCGCACGAGGCGATGCTCGACGACCCGCCGCGGTGCGCCGGGGCCGCCGGCGCCCACGCCTGGTACGCCGTCGTGCTGGCCTGGCACCACCGCGCCGACCGCTCCGTCCGCTGGCGTCGCGACGTCGTGCGCGAGATCGTCGGCGAGGCCCGCGAGCGGTGGAGCGCCGCGGCCGAGGCGCAGGGACGACTGCCCATCCACGTGTTCCAGGACGCCGCCCGCCGCCGCGCCGAGGAGCACTACGCGCCGGCCGCGCCGAGCGCCCCCGCCGACGTCCCGCTCCCTCCGGCGCTGCGCGCCGCGGTCCTCCAGCCGCGGTCGCGCCCGGGCCGGTAGGCCCGCCGGTCCCTCAGCCCCCGCCGCCACCCGGGCGACCGTGGCGGCTGACGACCAGGCCGGGAAGGGGCGCCTCGGGCGCCGACGTCGTCGTCTGCAGCCGCCCGTGGAAGGCGAACGCGACCCGGTCGGCGTGCGCCTTGGCCTGCTCGGCGCGCGGGCCGGCGAAGAGCTCGTCCACGGAGGCGTGCCACAGGAGCAGCCACCGCTGGAAGTGCCCCGCCCGCAGCGGCGCCTTCGCGTGCAGCCCGGCGTGGGGGTGGAACGCGCCGCCCGTGTAGGAGCGGGCGCCGAGCAGGATCGTCTCCCAGAACGACGTCACCGCCGGCACGTGCGCCTCGAGGTCCAGGTGCGCCACGTCCGTGAAGAGGAAGCCGATGACCGGGTCCGTCAGTGCGCGGCCGTAGAACGCCCGCACGAGACGCTCGCAGTCGGCGCGGTCCTCGATGTCGTGCAGGCCGTCGATGCATGGACGATGACACGCCGGGCCGCCCGGCCGCCCGCCCGGCCGCGAGCGATGAGTTCCGCGGGCGGGCGCGGTCCTCTGCACATGAGCTCGACCCCCACCGGCCCGACCACCCTCCGCAGCATCGGCGTGATGATGTTCGCCGTGTCCGACCAGGACGCCGCGATCGCGTTCTACACCGAGAAGCTCGGGTTCGAGCTGCACGGCGACACGCCGTTCGGGGAGGACGGCTCGATGCGCTGGGTCGAGGTCGCGCCGCCCGGCTCCGTGGCCCGGCTCGCGCTCAACCCGCCGATGGGCGGGAAGGCCGGCGGGTCCGGCATCGGCGTGGAGACCCCGGACGTGCTGGCCGAGCACGCCCGGCTCAGCGCCGTCGGGGGGATCGACCTCGACCCGGAGCCGCAGGCGGCGCCCGGCGCCCCGCTGCTCTTCATGGTGCGCGACCCCGACGGCAACCACATCGCGGTCGTCGAGGCCCCGCCCGCGGGGTAGCCCCGCCGCGGCGCCGGCGATCGCGCGCCCGCGGGTCA
>WLOB01000208.1 GCA_009699505.1 Actinomycetota bacterium
CCACCCCACGGCGGCCGGGCGCCCGTACCGTCGCTCCGATGGGGCGCACCGCTCGGCGCAAGACCGTGGCCGGGCTCGCCGTCGTGGTGGGCACCGCGGCGCTCGTGATCCTCGTCCTCCGGGTGCCGGCGCTGCACGACGCCCTCGGGCACGTCCTCGACGGCGACACGGGTGCGCTGCGCGACCAGCTGCGGGACCTCGGGATCGCCGGGGCGCTCGTCCTCGTGCTGCTCGTCCTCGTCCACACCGTGATCCCGTACCCGGCGGAGCTCGCGCTCGCGGTGGCCGGCTACGTCTACGGGTTCTGGATCGGCGTCCCGCTCATGCTCGCCGCGTGGCTCGCGACCGGGCTCCTGGGCTACGCGATCGGCCGGGCGATCGGGCAGCCCGCCGCCCGCCGGCTGCTGGGCCGGGAGCGCGTGGACCGCTTCGCCGCGATGCTCGACGACGCCGGGGCGTTCCCGCTGCTGGCCTCGCGGATGGTCCCGATCGTGCCGTTCACGCTGGCCAGCGTGGTCCCCGGTGCCCTGCGGGTGCCGGTCGGCCGGTTCGCGTGGACGACGGTCGTGGGCTACGTCCCGATGACGTGCGTCGTGGTCCTCCTCGGCGGCCGGCTCGAGCACCTGTCGCCGACGGACCCGCTGCTCTGGCTGGCCGTCGTCACCATCCTCGCGATGCTGCTCCTGGCGCGGCCCCTGCTGCGCCGCGTCGAGGGGCGGTCGACGTCCGCGCCCGAGGCCCCGGGCGGAGACGCCGAGCCGCCCACCCCGCCGGCCGCCCACGCCCCGGCTGCGACCGGGTCGCCCGCCCCTGCCACGACCGGGTCGCCCGGCTCCGCAACGACCGGGTCACCCGGCCCCGCCACGACCGAGTCGGCCCCCGCCACGACCACCTCGGCCGCACCCGCCACGACCGCCCCGCCCGCCCCCGCCGCGACCGGCTCGCCCGGCCGCAGCCCCGCCGCGTAGCCTTCGCCGCCATGCCGGACGAACCGCTGCTGCCGCTCTCCCCCCGTCAGGCGAAGGAGCTCGGGGCCGCCACCGGCCGGGCCGTCGCCGCCTACCGCCCGCGGAGCGGCTCGGGCCGGCTGCCGCGGGTGCCCGAGCAGGTGCTCGTCGCGCTCGTCGGCCTGCTGCGCGAGGAGTCGGCGGAGGACCGCGCCGCCGCCCGCCGCGCGGAGCGGCCGAGCCACGCCCGGGCCCGCGTCGGCCTGCGCGGCGCGCTGACCGGGGCCTTCGGCGCGCCGGGCCTCATCCCCACGGAGGTCGTGGGCCTCGTCGAGCAGGCGCGCGCCGGCGTCTCCGCGACGCTCGACCGCTTCCCGGAGCGGACGGACGCCCAGGTCGCGTCGGACCTGCTCGTCGCCTGGGGGCTGCTCGAGGACGGGCCGCAGGCCGAGGCGATCGCCGACGGCACCCACGACGGCTCGCTGCTCGACGCGCTCGTGGTGCGCGGGGGACAGGTCATCCGCGACGCGATCCCGGAGCGGTGGACGCCGTGGACGACCCTGCGCCTGCTCTTCCGCCTGCGCCAGCTGCCGGGGCTGCGCGAGCGGTTCTCCGCCAAGGGCCTGCGCTCCCGCGGCCTGCGCGCGATCCCGGTCTTCGGCGCGCTCCCCTCGGCGGTGGGCTCGTGGCGCGAGATGGCGACGTTCCAGAAGCGGCTCGCGGCGCACCACCGCACCGTGCGGGGCTGAGGACCGGGGCCGCGTCCGAACGCGGAGGGTCCGGCCCCGCCCGCCGAATCGGGGGAGGCTGAGGACCGGGGGCGTCCCGGCGGAGGCACCTCTTGCCGGGCACGTCCCGGCACGGAGGCTCCCTCGCCGGCCGCGGCCCGGCACGGAGGCTCCGCCCCGCCGGCCGCGTCCGGGCGCGGAGCCCCGCCGGCCGCCCGCTCGGCGCCCGCCCGCTCAGCGCCCGTAGGCGACGCGCGGCGGGGCGCCGACGCCCCAGACGCTGCCGTCCAGGCGGTTCTTCGCCGACGTCCAGACCGGCTTGGGCCGGCCGTCGTAGGTCAGGAGGCCCTTGCGGTGGATGCCGTCGCGCTTGGCGTAGCGGGCGGGGGTGCCGCCGGTCCAGCTCGGCTTGATCGCGAACTCGCGGGCCGTCCAGTAGAGCGCGCCCGACAGCGCCGGGTCGGCGTCGATGACGTTCATCATCTGGTTGAAGTACCGCTGCTGGAACTGCAGCGTGCCCTTCCTCGTGCGCGGGCCGTTGCGGACGCCCTCCGCCCCGAGCTCGGTGACCGCCATCGCGGCGGTCGGGTACATCCGGCGCAGGCGCCGCAGGTGCGGGGCGAAGTCGCGCAGGCGGGCGGTCGAGTGCTTGCCGGACTTGCCGGCGTACCAGCCGAAGTACACGTTCAGCCCGAGCACGGGGAACTGCCCGTACGCCGACTGGATCGGGTAGTTCGGGTAGTTCACGAGGTCGATCGCGGCGGGGACGGACGGGTCGAGCGTCTGCGTGTCGGCACGGGACCGCGCGAGGTAGTCGACCGCACCGGGGAACTTGTCGACCTGGGCGGAGAGCTCGTTCGCGACGGAGTGGACGATCACCGACGGGTGGTTGCGGCTCGCGACGACGGCGCGCTGGTTCGTGCGCAGCGCGCGCTCGCGGGTGGCGGGGTCGTTCAGGCGGCTCGTGCTCTGGTAGACCGGCGCCTGCGACCACACCATGATCCCGGCGCGGTCCAGCGCGGAGAGCAGGCGCTCGTCGAGCGTGTAGTGCGCGCGGGTCACGTTGGCCCCGGCGTCCTGCAGGTCCTGGACGAGCCGCTGCACGTCGGCGTCGCGCAGCGCGGCGCCCCGGCCCGGCAGGTCCTCCTGGATCGACGACCCGCGCAGGCGCAGCTCGCGGCCGTTGAGCTGCAGCTTCCCGCCGACGGCGGTCACGCCGCGGAAGCCGACGCGGCGGACGATCCGCTGCTCCGTGGCGACGCCCGAGACGAGGTCGACCGTGGCCGTGTAGAGCGCCGGGTCCGACGGGGACCACAGGCGCGCCTTCGGGACGGGCAGCTCGAGCGACAGGTTGCGCGTGGCGCCGCCGTCGACGCCGCCCTGGTCCTGCGTGGTCGACGCCAGGACGGTGCCCCTGCCGTCCGCGACGCTGACGCGCAGCCGCAGCGGCAGGTAGGCGCCCGTCCGGTTGCGGACGTTCGTGCGGACGCGCAGCGTGCGGTCGCACTGCTCCGCGGCGGTGCACGCCGCGGCGCCCTGCACCATCGGGTCGGCGGCGTTCAGGCGCGCGCGGGGGACGAGGGAGACGGGGCGGACGATGCCGGTCCAGTTCCACCAGCCCTCCGAGAGCGGCTGCGGGCGCCGCCCGTCGACGCGCACCGCGAGGGTGACGGCGCGGCCTGCGGAGGTCTCGGGCAGCTCGACCTCGAAGGGCGAGTACGGGTCGTCGTTCTGCGCGATCTCGCGGCCGTCGACGTAGACGGTGGAGACGCGGCGGACGCCCTCGAAGCGCAGCGCCCAGGTCGCCCCGGGGGTCGCGGCGGGCACGACGAGGCGGCGCTTGTACCACCAGACCGAGCCGGCGTAGGAGGCCGGGGAGGCGTCGGGCTGGGTGACGTCGGGGACCGTGACCGGGGCCCAGCCGTCGCCCGCGCCGGTCTGCCGGCTCGCGGAGAGGCCCGTGTCGGTCGGGTCCTGCACGCGCGACCAGCCGTCGGGCAGGGGCTGCGCGGCCGGGGGCGCGGAGCCGCCCGACGCGCCGCCGAGGCCGCCGACGAGGTCCGCGAGCGGATCGCCGGGCGCACCGTCGGCCGAGCCCGCGCGCAGCGCCAGCGCCGCGCAGGCGACGAGCACCGCGGCGAGGGCCGCCGCGAGGAGCGTCAGGCGGCGCAGTGACCGCGCGCGCGGGACCGATGGGCCTGGTGAAGGGACGATGCGAGGATCATGCCGGAAGCCGGGCGCGCGTGGTGCCGATCGGGCGACGGCGTGCACCCGGGTCCGGCCGCGGACCGGGGATCGCGCGTGCGTCGCCCACCGCCACGGCGCCCCGGGGCGGACGCCTCCCCGGACGGCCGCCCCGGGACGTCCCGTCAGATCACTCGGGGGCCGCGACCTTCGTGGCCGGGTCGCCGTCGACCGCGGCGGCCAGCCGCGACTCGGCCTGCTTCAGCAGGTACGGCCGGCTGAGCGGGCTGTTGAAGCCCAGGGCACCGGCGAACGCGTCGGTGGCCCGGACGTTGATGACGCGGCCCTCGCGGACGGCCTTCAGCCGGCGGTAGAGCGGGTCGCGGAGGAGGCCCTTGTCGTCGTCGGTGATGAGCACGAGGACGTCCTGGTCGAGCACGTCGAGACGCTCGCGGCTGAGGTTGTCCTCCTGGTACTCCTTGCCGGCGTCCTTCGGCGTCACGAAGCCCAGGCCCGTGAAGAACTGCTGCCGCAGGTCGTCGTCGCCCAGCACGAAGGTCGTGCCGCCGGACTCGAACGCGACCGCGATCGACTTGCCCTGGAACTCGGGGTGCCGCTCCTTCGCGTCCGCGAACTGCGCGTTCACCTCCGTGACGACCTCCTTGGCCTTCGCCTCGCGGCCGAGCGCCTTGCCGGTGTCGAGGAGCTGGCGGTCCCAGGGCACCGCGCCGACGCCGAAGTCCTTCGTCTGCGCAACCGTCGGGGCGATCCGGCTCAGCTTGTCGTAGATCCCCTTCTCGATGAAGGAGTAGATGCCCAGGACGACGTCCGGGCGCGCGGCGGCGACGCGCTCGAGGTTGATCTCCGCACCGCCGACGAGGGCGGGGGTCGGGTCGCTGTTCGCCCCCGGGGCCCACGGGCGGGTCTTGTAGGCGTAGAGCCCGAGGAACTCCCGCACGGCCACGGGCTTCACGCCCAGCGCGAGCGCGAAGTCCTGCTCGTTGAAGCCGACGGTCACGACCCGCTGGGGGGCCTTCGGGATCGTCGTCGTGCCGAACGTGTGGGTGATCGTCGCGGGGAACGCGCCCGCGTCGGTCGCGGCGGTCGTCGTCGTCGGTGAAGGATCGTCGCTCGAGCCGCACGCGGAGAGCGCGAGGGCGGCGGTGCATGCGAGGACGAGGGCCGGAATACGCATGAGGGGACCCTAACGCAGGGGTGGTCCCGAAGGATCCCCGACCGGGCCTTCGGATTCGGGGCTGCGCGGGCAGGGCACGTGGAGGGCGTCCCCCCCGGACGGCGGCCCGCCGCCCGGGAACCCGACACGGAGGAACGACATGGCCGACGACCGGACCATTGACAACGCGAGGCGCCTGAAGGAGCTCCACGGCGGCGGAGGCACGCTCGTCCTGCCCACGGTGTGGGACGTCTGGTCGGCGAGGGTCGCGGTCGGCGCGGGCTTCGAGGCGCTGACGATCGGCTCCCACCCCCTCGCCGACTCCCGCGGCGCGAAGGACAACGAGGGGCAGACCCTCGACGAGGTCTTGACCGCGGTGCGGCCGATCATCGCCGCCGTCGACGTGCCGGTCTCCGTCGACCTCGAGGCGGGCTACGGCGCCGACCCCGCCGACCTGATCGCCGGGCTCATCGAGGCCGGCGGCGCGGGCCTGAACCTCGAGGACACGGTCCACTCCGAGGGCGGGCGGCTCCGCACGACGGAGGAGCACGCCGCGTACATCGGGGGCCTGCGCGCCGCGGCGGACGACGCCGGCGTGCCGATCGTCGTCAACGGCCGGACGGACCTCTTCGCGCACGCCGACGACCCCTCGTCCGTGCTCGACGAGGCGATCGAGCGGCTGAGGGCCCTCGTCGCGGCGGGCGCCGACACGGTCTACCCCGTGAAGATCCACGAGGACGACGCGCTGATCGCGGCCGTCGTCGAGGCGATCGACGTGCCGGTGAACATCACGGCGCACCCGGGCAAGCACACGCTGGAGCGCCTGCAGGGCCTCGGCGTCGGGCGCGTGACGTTCGGGCCGCTGCTGCAGATGGCCCTGACCGCCCACACCGAGGAGCTCCTCGGGCGCTGGCGGTAGGCGGTCCTAGCGCCAGTGCCCCTCGGGGCTCGGGCCGACGTCGGCGTCCGTGCCGGCGTCGCCCACGGCGTCCTGGGCGGCGAGCGGGTTGGGCGGCAGGTCGATCGGCACGCCCAGGATGCGCGAGACGCGCTCGGCCAGCAGGTGGGCCCGCTGCGGGTCGCCGTCGATGACGGGCTCCGTGACGATCTCGGGCCCGAGGCCCTCGCCGTCGAGGAACTGGTCAAACGAGAAGTCGACCTGCTCGCCGGACGGCAGCACGTTCCAGGCGTGCCCGTCCGGGGTGCGCTCCCCGTCGCGGTCGAGCACCGTCGCGATGACGATGTCGCCGCCGAACAGCGCGCGGACGACGAGCGCCGAGACCGCGCACTGGCCGAGCGCGGGGTTCTCGGGCGACCAGCCGTCCGGGTCGTCCGACGTCTCGAGGGACCACGAGGCGCGGAGCGCCTGCTCGACGTCGGCGAGCGTCGGGAGCTGATCCGTCGGAGGAGCCATCGGTCCATCGTCACACGGATCGCGCCCGAGGCGTGTGCGCGGGTCACGGACACGTGTGCACCGTCCCGGTGCGGCGCCGCCGCGCCGGCGCCGCGCGGTCCTTCTTCGACACCGCCACGCCGGACGGCGCCGTCCGCCCGGCCGGCGCCGCGCGGTCCCACGTCGGCGCCCCCACGCACGACGGCGCGGTCCCGGGCCCGTCGCGCCGCGGTCCCGCCCCACGCCCTCCGGGGCACGCCGTAGCCTGGGGCGACCCCGGGGCGCGACCGCGTCCCGGGCCGGACGGGGCGACCCTCCCGGAGCACGTCGAACACCGAGGAGCAGCCGTGGACCTGACCTTCACCCCCGAGCAGCTGGCGTTCCGGGACGAGCTGCGCACGTGGCTCGCCGAGCACGGGCCCGCCGGCTCGCTGGCCCCCGAGCCCGACGACGAGGACGCCTCCTGGGAGTGGCGCCGGGAGTGGCAGCGCACGCTGGCCGCCGGGGGCTGGGCCGGCGTGCACTGGCCCACCGAGGTCGGCGGGCGGGGCGCGACGCTGACGGAGACCGCGATCTTCTTCGAGGAGCTCGGCCGCTCCGGCGCGCCGCTGCCGGCCGACGTCCTGGGCATCCTGCTCGCCGGCCCGACGCTCATGGTCTGGGGCGACGACGCGCAGCGGGAGCGGCTCCTGCCGACGATCCTCTCCGCGGACGAGACGTGGTGCCAGGGCTTCTCGGAGCCCGACGCCGGGTCCGACTTCGCGGCGGTCGCGACCCGCGCGGTGCTCGAGGACCCCGACGACCCGACGTCGGACTGGCTCGTCACGGGGCAGAAGGTGTGGACCTCCGGGGCGCAGTACGCGAAGTGGTGCATGCTCGTCGCCCGGACGGGCGGACCGCCCGCCGCGGGCGGCACCGACGTCGCCGCGGCGGCGGCCGGCGCGGCGACGGGCGCGGGCGCCGCGACCGGCGCGGCGGCGACCGGGGCCGCCGAGACGCGCCCGAAGAAGCACCAGGGCCTCACCTAC
>WLOB01000209.1 GCA_009699505.1 Actinomycetota bacterium
AGGTCCAGCCATTCGCCTCGGGCAGTCTTCGCCCGCGCGACGTAGGTGAGGTGGCGCGTCGCGACGGCGACGAGGTGCGCATCGGGATCGACAACGAGACGGGACCGCGGACCGACGATCCGTACCAGCCCGGCCTCGGTGATCCACCGAAGGTGGGTGTCGGGTATCGCTTCGGTGATCGCCTCAGACGCTTGGAGCGCTGCTACCGCGCGCAAGATCCATGCCTGAGAGGGGTCGTGCCGGATTCCGGTGTAGGGCCGGTGAGCGAAATGCGGCCGGGTGGATGTTCCGGCTCGGAGTACGAGCCGGCGGTCGGGGCACCCTGGGACTGGGCACGTGAGCTGCCCGGCTTTGCAGCGCCGTCGCAGTTCGAGCGTTCCTTCAGGATGTTCGAAGTTCCTCGGCAGCTCTAGGAGGAATCCGTTGGGTTGGCGAGCCGTAGTTTGCGGCCCTTGAGCGCCGGCGACGGCAGGGCTTGCCGGCGGGCGAGGGTCGGCCAGCGCCACCACGACCTCAGCCCTCGACCCAGCGGGCCGTCCGCTCGGCTCTGCGCGCGCGATGTCCGCAGAGGACGCTTCGGCCAACGAACCCTCGCCGCGCCATGGGGCCAACGGCTTTCCGTAGGGGACGCGCATCGCTGCCAGCAGTTCCGGCAATGCTGCGTGGTCACGCTTGACGACCGCGGCGCGGAAGAGCGCCTCGTCGTCGGCGTGGACATCGTGGCCCGCGCGGCATAGGTCTCGCACGAGGGCTGTCGCGACTGCATCCCTGTCGGCCGCATGTCGTCGAGTCGCGGCAGCTCGTGCACGGTCGATGACGATCATGCGCTCGGTGTCGAGCCGTTGTGCCAGCACCTCGGCGGGACCCCAGGCCTCGGCGGAGACCAGATCTCGGAGTCGCCGCGTCGCAGAGGTTCGAGACGTGGTCATCGGTGCGTTCCGGTTCTGAGGTGCGCTCCCACTCGGACGCTCGCCCGGCTAGTCATCGTCTGCAGGGGAGGGCACGTCGGTTACGCCATATGCCGCGTTGGTGGCGGCGATCGAGCGTGCGTTGATCTTCCCGTGCGTGTACCGGTCGGTCGTCGAGACGCGAGCGTGTCCGAGGATCGACGCGGCGTAGACCTGGTCGATGCCCTGAGCGAGAATCGAGCCGGCGGCGTGGCGCAACCCGTGGAGGTTCACCGGATGAAGCCCGGCCGCGTCACGCGCGGCGGTGTAACGCCTGCGGATCGCCGAGTCACTGAGAACCTGGCCCCGGCGACCGCAGAAGACGAAATCGTTGGGGGCGGTGAAGCGGCTTCGCTGTGAGACACGTGCGAGCGCCTCGGCTGCGGGCTTCGGAGCCGCCACCGTCCGCGCTCGCCAGGACTTCGGCGGCTTCTCCAACCCAGCGGAGAATGCGGTCCGAACCTGGAACATGGCGCCGTTCATGTCCGGATCGAAGGTGACGTCGCGCCAACGCAGCGCGCGTATCTCACCGAGCCGCAGCCCGGTGTAGAAGAGGACGCGGAAGAGGTCCGCGTCACGGTGATCCTCGTCGCGGCGGAGCCGTGCCTCCTCGGACTGGGCAGCTCGCTGCCGGGCGCTGAGGGGGGCGGGCGTGGGCGGGCCGCGGTGTTTCGGGCTCTTGCGACCCCGGGGCTGTCGATGGGGTCCCTGTTCGGCGGAGCGAGCGAGTGCCTCCACCTCCTCGCGCTCGTAGTACTCCACGTGGGCGGGCGGAGGCTGACGGCGTTTATCGGTCGGACCGACCGGGTTGGCGGGCAGGTTGTAGGTGTCCATCCGTTGCGCGTAGGCGTAGATCGCGTGCAACAGATCCCGGTGCTTGTTGACGTTCTTCGGCGACAGCTCGCCGTCGAGGTCCCGAAGCCACAGGGACACGGCTTTCGGGGTGACCGAGATGGCCTTCGCGTCGCCGAAGCGACCCATGAGGCGTCCGGGACTCGTCTTGGGGCCCCGTCGGGCGGCGGTTCCAGGTTCGCGAAGCATGTACCCGTAGTCCTGCAGAGTCGACGGGGCGGCGGTCCGGACGTCTCGAAGCCAGGCAAACCATTCGTGTGCGAGCTCTCGGACGGTGATCGTCTCCGCAGGCGTCGGGACATGTGCCCGCTCAGACTGTCGATCGCGCCAGCGCAGGACGGCGTCGGGAGCCGCCGCCATAGCCCGCCGTTCGTCGAAGTACCCCTCCGGCGCCCGGCCTTTGCGTTTTGCCCACAGTGGCCGACCCCGCTCGTCCCGCCCGGCGAAGTCCAACCAGGCCTTCCCGATCCGCTGCTTGGCGGGCTTGCTCGTCCCCGGTTCCAGGGGCTCGTGCCACACGGCCTCGTAATACGGCACCGGGGGGTCGCCGGCACCGGGAGTCACGGTGACCGCGGGGTTGACGTCAAGGACCGATGCCATGAGTTGACCGTAGCACTGCGTAGCGGCGTTTTTGCAACTGCGTAGCGGCGGGCGGGTGCGTAGCGGATCGCGTAGCGTTTGGGCCAAATCGCCTTTCGTAGCTGGCGATTTGCCCGACACGAATTGCGCTTTGGGACTCCAGTTTCACAACAAGTGCCTGGATCCCACCCAGGAGGTCGTCGGTTCGAGCCCGACTAGCTCTACCTCAGGGTTGAAGGACCGGAACCCCCGCCACCGCGGGGGTTCCGTCGTTCCGGGTGTGCGCGGACGCGGGACCCGGCGTGGGTCGATCGCGATCGAAGCGCCATGCCTGTCGAGGTCGAGCGGACGGGTCGACGGCTCCGGGTGCACGGTCCCTGCCGGCCGACACCGGGGCTAGCGGCGTTCGCCAACCCCTAGGATGCGCGGATGCATTTCCGCGATCGACGCGCACCGACCAGGTCACGAGCCGGCACGGCGCGCCCCGCCCACCGACTGGCGGGGGTCGCAGCGGCCGCCGTCGCGGTCGGGTTGACCGTGCCCGCGGGTGCGACCGCGGCCGGTCCGCCGTCGTTCGCGGCCGGGGGCGGTTTCGGTCCGACCGGGATCCAGCCGTACTCGGTGGCGATCGGCGATCTCACCGGCGACGGTCGCCCCGACCTCGCCACCGCCGACCGCGATTCCGGCAGCGTCACGGTCCTCACGAAGGACGCGACCGGAGGCGGCTACACCGCATCGACGGCGGGGACCACCGGCGTCCGGCCGTCCTCGGTGGCGATCGGGGATCTCAACGGCGACGGTCGCCCCGACCTCGCCGCCGCCAACCTCAACTCGAGCTCCGTCACGGTGCTCTCCAAGAACGCGATCGGTGACGGCTACACGCCCTCGACCCTCGGGACCGACCGCGGCCCGGCCTCGGTGGCGATCGGGGACCTCAACGGCGACGGTCGCCCCGACCTCGCCACCGCGAACGACCCATCGGCCACCGTCACGGTGCTGACGAAGGACGCGACCGGCGACGGCTTCACCCGGTCGACCGCCGGATCGACGGGGGATCGCCCGCTCTCGGTGGCGATCGGGGACCTCGACGGCGACCGTGCCCCCGACCTCGTCACCGCCGACTTCAGCGCGAACGCGGTGACGGTCCTGCGCAACACGACCGACGTGACGGCGCCCGCGATCACGATCGACGCCCCGACCGACGGCGCGACCTACGTGCAGGGCCAGGCCGCGACGGCCGCCTACCGCTGCGTCGAGGAGGCCGCGGGATCCGGGGCCGCGTCGTGCGTGGGCACCGTCCCCGACGGTGCTGCTCTGCCGACCGACACCCCGGGCCCCCAGGCCTTCTCGGTGACCTCCACCGACACCGCCGGCAACACCGCGACGAGGACCGTCCGCTACACCGTCACCCCGCCCGCCGCTCCGGCAGGCACCGCCCCGCCGACCACCACCCCGCCGACGATCCTCGTCCCGCCGACGGCCCCGACGCCGACCACCGCCCCGGCCCCCTCGCCGTTCCTGCGTCTGGGCCGCGCCTCCAGCTCCCGCCGGGGCGCCCTGGTGACGGTGAAGCTCCAGACCTCCGGGCCCGGCACCGTCGAGGCCGTCGCCACGCACACCAGGCCGCGCCGCACGGCAGGGTCCCGCGCCCTGACCGCCGGTCCCGGCCGCATCGTCTACGCGGCCGCGAAGGCCCGCCGTCGCCAGTTCGCCGGCACCCAGCCGCTGCGGCTGCGCCGCACCGCCGCCGGCCGCGCCGCACGCTTCACCGCCCGCACGATCACGCTCCGCGTCGTGACCGTCTTCACCCCCGAGCGCGGCGGCAAGCCGATCCGCCGGACCACCAACGTCCGCGCCCGCGTCCGGTAGACCGCCACGGCCGCACCGGAGGGACGGCGCGGTCGGTCGTCGGCCCGAGCCCGACGAGCTCGGCCTGGCCTGCAGGACCGGAGCCCCCGCCACCGCGGGGGTTCCGCCGTTCCGGGGGGGCCGCTCAGTCCTCGACGTGCGTCATCAGGAGCACCGCGTCGCCGTCGGCGTCGAGGCGCTCCGTGTGCAGGCGCATGACGATGGGGCGGCCGTCGCCGCGGACGACGTCGAAGACCTCGTCGGCGTGGCCCCGGGTGTAGGCGACGTCGAGGTGGCGGCGCATCTGCTCCCGGTCCGTCCAGGAGCGCTCGGCGAAGGGCGTCGTCGCCACGACGTGGTGGTCGCGACCGACGACCCGGGTGACCGCGGCGTTCATGTAGAGGACCTCGCCGTCCGGGCGCAGGACCGCGAAGCCGTTCGCCGTCCGGTCGAAGAGGCCGACCTCCTCCGTCGCCGACGAGCCGAAGGCCCGGAGCACCGCGAGCAGGACCCGGGTCGACGCGATCAGGTCCTGCATCGTGTCCATCGCCGACTCCAGGCGCCGGCGGTCGGCGCTGTTGCCGACGAGCTCGCTCAGGTCCTGCCGCACGCTGAAGAGGGACTGCAGGACGTTCTCGAGCTCCGTCTCCACCACGTGCCGGGCGAGCCGGGCCGCGCCGCCCGACACGGCCTGGGGTGCGACGCGCGGTGATCCGGGACCACCGGCGGGAGCGGTGTCCGGCCGGGGGGCACCGAGGTCGTCGTTCATCGTCGCTCGCGTCGTTCCGGCAAGGGTGGCGGTCGGCCGGGGAGGCGCTCGCCTCGACCAGCGTACCGGTGACCCGACACCCCGGTGTGCGGAGGACGTCAGGACCCGGGCAGCTTCGAGACGGTGTCACACTGCGTCGTGCGCGGGCGCCGCGCCGCCCCGGCGCCCCGGCCCCGGCGCCCCGGGCCGGCCGCCCGGCTCAGCTCCCGCGCTTGCGGCGCAGGATGTTCGCGCCGTCGCGGCGGAGGGCGCCGAGGACCGCGCGGCGCGGGCCGTAGCGCGGATCGGGCTCCTTGCCGGCGCCGAGGCGGTGGATCTGGTGCTGGGTCCACCAGAGGTCGGCGATCGCGTCGAGCTTCTTCACGCCGATCGTCTTGAGCTCGAACGTCGAGCGGGCCGCGCGGTCGGCGACGAGGGCGGCCGGCAGGTCGGGCTCGAGCGCCAGCGGGCGGGCGAGGCCGATGAGGTCCGTCGCGCCCTCGCCGATCGCCTCCGTCATCCCGGCGGCGGAGCGGAAGCCGCCCGTGACGAGGAGCGGGATCGTCGTGACCTCGCGGACGCGGCGGGCGAACTCCAGGAAGAACGCCTCGCGCGCCGCGGTGCTCGCCGACGTGCCGCCGTCGCTCATCGCCGGGGACTCGTAGGTGCCGCCCGAGATCTCGAGCAGGTCCACGCGCTCCGCGTCGAGCTGCTCGATGACCGCGAGCGACTCCTCCTCGGTGAACCCGCCGCGCTGGAAGTCGGCCGAGTTGAGCTTGATCGCGAGGATGCGGTCCGGGCCGATCGCCTCGCGGACCGCGCGGACGACCTCGAGGAGGAAGCGGCGCCGGCGCTCCGGGTCGCCGCCCCACTCGTCCGTGCGGCGGTTGACGTGCGGGGAGAGGAACTGCGAGATCAGGTAGCCGTGGGCCGCGTGGATCTGCACGCCGTCGAAGCCGGCCGCCACGACGATCTTCGCGGTCTGCGCGAACCGCCAGACGATCTCCTCGATCTCGGGGACGGTGAGCGCGCGCGGCTTCGCGAACGCGCCGCCCATCTTCACCGGCACGGCGCTCGGCGCGACCGCGAGCTCGGAGAGCCCGGTCATCGTCTGGCGACCCGGGTGGTTGATCTGCACGATCGCCGTGGTGCCGTCGCCCTTCGCCGCGCTCGCCCAGCGGCGCAGGGCCTCGACGTCGCGCTCGTCCTCAACGACGACGTTGCGCGGCTCGCCGATCGAGCGCCGGTCGACCATGACGTTGCCGGTGATGCTGAGGCCGGCGCCGCCGCTCGCCCAGCGCCCGTAGAGCCGCTCGAGGTCGGCGGTCGGCGCGTGCGCCGGGGTCGCGAGCTGCTCGCTCATCGCCGCCTTGACCAGGCGATTCTTCAGCGTGGCGCCGCCGGGCAGCGTGAACGGCGTGCCGAGGACGTCGGTGTCGGTGGGCGCGTCGGTGGTCATGGGTGGGTCCTCGGTCGGTCGGGCGGGTGGGGTGGTGCGCGTCGACGGGTGCGGGTCGGGAGCGGACCCCGTCAGGGCCCCGCCGGAGCGCTGATGTATGCGACAATACATATGTCACGTCGAGCGGCCTTCCGGCCCACGACCATCCAGAGCCCCCACGCCATGCCCCGCACCTCCGACGCCCGCCAGAAGATGATCGAGAGCGCCTCCGTGCTCTTCCGCGAGCGCGGGGTGCACGGCACGTCGTTCGCCGACGTCCTCGCCCACAGCGGCGCGCCGCGCGGCTCCGTCTACCACCACTTCAAGGGCGGCAAGACGCAGATCGCCGAGGAGGCGCTGCGGTGGACGGGCGACATGATGCTCGCGGGCATCACCGCCGTCCTGGACGAGCAGGAGCCCGTCGCGGCCATCGAGGCCTGGTGCGACACCTGGGGTGCCGTGCTGCGCGAGTCGGACTACGCCGCCGGCTGCTCCTTCGTCTCGGCCGTCCAGGACGGCGAGCACGAGCCCACCGCCCGCGCCGTCGCCGGCGCGGTCTTCTCGGACTGGGAGGACGCGATCGCCTCGGCGCTGCGCGGCCACGGCGCCCCGGAGGAGCGCGCGGTCCCGCTGGCGACCCTCGTCATCTCGGCGGTCGAGGGCGCGGTCGTCGTCTCCCGCGCCCGGCGCAGCCTGGAGCCGCTGCACCGCGTGTGCGGGGAGCTGCAGCTCGCGCTCGGGACGGCGCTGGCGCAGGGCTGAGGCCCCGGGCGCGACCGCGCCTCAGCCCGCGCGGGTCGCCACGAGGCGCAGGGCCCGGGCGCGGGCGCGCGCCCTGGCCTTCGCCTTCGCGCGCTTGCGGGCGATCGCCTTCGCCTTGGCCTTGGCGCGCTTCTTCGCGGCGGCCTTGGCCTTCGCCCGGGCGCGCTTCGCGGCGGCGGCGTGGGCGCGGCGCTGGGCGGCGGTCGGCTGCGGGGCGAGCCGGCGGGG
>WLOB01000021.1 GCA_009699505.1 Actinomycetota bacterium
GACCCGGCTGCAGGCCGTCTTGCTGGAAGCCGGCAAGCATGATCGCGGCGGTCGCCGAGGTCGGCAGGCCGAGGGTCAGCAGCGAGACCAGGCTGCCGGCGGCCGAGGCGTTGTTGGCGGCCTCCGGGCCGGCGACGCCCTCGATCGCGCCCTTGCCGAACTCCTCGGGGTGCTTCGTCAGCTTCTTCTCCGTGGCGTAGGAGAGGAACGTCGGCACCTCGGCGCCGCCGGCCGGCAGCGCGCCGAACGGGAAGCCGATCGCCGCGCCGCGCAGCCACGGCTTCCAGGAGCGCCGGGCGTCCTCGCGCGAGAGCCAGCGGTTGCGCTTGCGCCGCATGCCGAGGAACCGCCGCTCGGGCAGGTCGTCGTCCTCGGCCGCCGTGTCGGCGTCCGGGTCGATGATCTGGTCCTCGCCGTCGCTCTTCCGGAGCTTCGCGGCCATGTGGAGCGCCTCGCCGACCGCGAACAGGCCGACCGCGACGATGACGATGTCGACGCCGTTGCCGAGCTGGTCGACGCCGGCCGTCAGGCGCGGCTGGCCCGTGAGCTGGTCGATGCCGACGCAGCCGATCAGGATGCCGAGGAAGAGCGAGATCAGGCCGCGCGTCATCGAGCGCGCCACGAGCGTCGTCACCGACGCGAACGCGATCAGCGCGAGCATGAAGTAGTCCTCGGGGCGGAACTGCACCGCGAGGCTCGCCACCGGCTTGGCGACGAACGTCAGGAGGACGATGCCGATCGTGCCGGCGACGAACGAGCCGATCGCGGCCGTCGCCAGGGCCGCTCGCGCTCTGCCGCGCCGGGCCATCTGGTGGCCCTCGATCGCGGTGGCCACGGACGAGCTCTCCCCCGGCGTGTTCAGCAGGATCGAGGTCGTCGACCCGCCGTACATGCCGCCCGCGTAGATGCCGGCGAAGAGGATGAACGCGCCGGTCGGGTTCGAGAAGTTGAACGTCAGCGGCAGCAGCAGGGCGATCGTCAGCGCCGGGCCGATGCCCGGCAGGACGCCGACCAGGGTGCCGAGCGTGACGCCCGCCGCGGCCAGCAGCAGGTTCTCCGGGGTCAGGACGTTGCCGAACCCGTCGAGCAGGTTGGCCGCGAGGACCGGGTCGACCATGGAGAGCAGGGCGCTCATGTCAGACCCCCCACGGACCGGTCGGGAGCCGGACGCCGAGCCAGCGCGAGAACGCGTAGGAGACGCCCACCCCCAGGATCACGGCGACGATCGCGTCGCGCCGGGGCTCCTCCGAGCCCAGCAGCCAGGAGACGAGCCAGATGAAGACGGTCGTCGCCAGGCCGTAGCCCAGCGCGGAGAGGAGCAGGGCGTAGGCGACGAGCGCAGTGATGAGCCCGCCCGGGGTCTCCCACGTCGTCTGCTCGGACTCGTTCGCCGCGAAGCGGGCGAGCTCGACGTCCGGGCGCCAGAACGTGCGCAGGAGGTAGATCGCGGAGAGGACGACCAGGGCGACCGACGCGAGGCCGGGCACGAAGCGCGGGCCCTCGACGGACCAGCCGAGCTGGGCGCTCGGGATCGCGGCCGTGCCGACGAACGACGCGACGCCGAGGCCGAGGACGGCCAGGCCGACGAGGCGCGGACCGGCCCAGGGGATGCGGCGCTCGACGATGGGCGCGCCGCCGCGGCCGCTGCCGCCGGCCCGCTCGTGGCCGTCGGTGGACGGCGTGCTGCTCGTGCTCATCTACTCCCCCAGTCCCAGGTCGGCGACGACGGTCTTCACGCGTCGCTGCTCCGTGTCGACGAACGCGTCGAGCTGCCCGCCGGTGCGCACGAACGGCGTCCAGTCGAAGCGCGCGAGGTTCTCCCGCCAGGTCTTCGAGCCGACGACCCGCTGCACGAACGCGGTGACCTTCGCGCGCTGCTCCCCGGTGATGCCGGGCGGCGCGACGATGCCGCGCCAGTTCGTCAGCTCGAGGTCGACGCCGGACTCCTTCAGGGTCGGCAGCGCCTTCCCGTCGATCTTCGTCGTGGTCGGTGCGGAGACCGCGAGGACGCGCATCTTGCCCGCCTCGATCTGGCTCTGGAAGTCCGACACGCCGGAGACGCCGACGTCCACGGAGCCCGAGAGGATCGCGGTGACCGCCTCGCCGCCGCCGGAGTGCGCGACGTACGTCGTGCGCGCCGGGTCGACGCCCACGGTCTTGGCGAGCTCGCCGACGAGGAGCTGGTCCGTGCCGCCGGCGGAGCCGCCGCCGAAGCGAACCGCGCCGGGGTCGCGCCGGAGCGCCGCGACGAGGTCGTCCACGTCCTTCAGGGGCGACTTCGCGGGGACGGCGAGCACCTCGGCGTCGGTGGTGAGCGTCGCGATCGGCACGACGTCGTCGACGGAGACCGGCGAGCGGTTCGTCTCGATCGCGCCGAGCATCACGAGGCCCATGACCATGAGCTGGTACGGGTCGCCGTCGGCCTTCGAGACGAGCTGCGAGAGGCCGAGCGTGCCGCCGGCGCCGCCCACGTTGTAGACGTCGGCGCCGCCGTTCTGGTCGAACTCCTCGCGGATCGTCGACTGCAGGGCGCGCGCCGTGGTGTCCCAGCCGCCGCCGGGGTCGGCCGGCGCCATGATCGAGATCCGGCGGTCGGGGTAGGGGCCGTCGTCGCCGCCCGTCCGGCCGCCGGGGAAGGCGACCGCGACGAGGCAGAGCACGGCCAGCAGGCCGCCGATCGCCCAGCGCAGGGTGGTCTTGGACATCGCTCTCGCTCTCCTCCGGGACGCCGACGGGGCGCAGGGTGCGCCGCCCGATCTCGTCCCGGTCGCCGCAAGCTAGGCCCTGTGCGCGGCGTCACGCAACGCTTGCGCGCGCTGCGCGCGATCTGCCCGTTGCGCGCGTTCTGCGCATTTCGCTCACGGTCGGGCGCGGGCTGCGAGACTGCGTCGGTGCGTCTGCGCGCCCGTCGCCTCTCGGGCCAGATCCTGGCCTTCCAGCTGCTGATCCTCGTCGGCACGCTCGGCCTCGGCTTCGTGCTGGCCCTCGTCGGCACCCAGTCGCGCCTGGACGACCAGTACGAGGAGCGCGCGCTGCTCGTCGCCCGCTCCGTGGCGGCGACCCCCGAGATCGCCCGGGCGGTGGCCCGGGGCGACGACTCCGGGGTCGTCCAGCGCCGCGCCGAGGCCGTCCGGCGGTCGACCGGCACGACGTTCGTGGTCGTCACGGACGCGCGCGGCATCCGCCTGGCGCACCCCGACCCGCGGCGGATCGGGCAGCGCGTCTCGACGGACCCCGGGGAGGCGCTGCGCGGCGGGACGGTGCTCGCGGTCGAGACCGGCACACTCGGGCGCTCGGCCCGCGCGAAGGTCCCGCTGCGCGACGACGGCCGCATCGTGGGCGCGGTCTCCGTGGGCATCCACGTCCGGGCCCTGCGGCGCGAGCTCAACACGCTCGTGCCGGTCCTCGCGCTCTACCTCTCGGGTGCGCTCGCGCTCGGGGTCGGCGCGTCCCTGCTCCTCGCCCGCCGGCTCAAGCGGCAGACCTTCGGCCTCGAGCTCGACGAGCTCGCCGGCCTGGTGCAGGAGCACGAGGCGATGCTCCACGGCATCCGCGAGGGCGTCGTCGTGGTCGACCCCGCGGGCCGCCTGCGGCTCGTGAACGACCAGGCCACCCGGCTGACGGGCCTGCGCGCGCAGGACGTCGGCCGCCGGGTCGGCGAGGTCGCCGGGGGCACCCCGCTCGGCGCGCTGCTCGCGGGCGAGAGCCCCGGCACGGACGAGCTGCTCGTCCACGGCGAGCGGGTCGTCGTCGCCAACCGGATGGCGGTCCGCCGCGACGGCCGCGACCTGGGCGCGGTGGCGACGCTGCGCGACCGCACGGAGCTCGACGACCTCGTCCGCGAGCTCGACAGCGTGCGTGGGCTGTCCGACGCCCTGCGCGCCCAGGCGCACGAGTTCGCCGGGCGCCTGCACACGATCGCGGGGCTCCTCGCGCTCGGGCACCCCGAGGACGCGCGCGCGTTCATCGCCGAGATCAGCGACGCCGACGTCGGCCTGCGCCACGAGATCGGCGGGCGCGTCGGCGAGCCGCGGGTCGCCGCGCTGCTCCTGGCGAAGGCGACGATCGCCGGCGAGCGCGGCGTGGCGCTCGAGCTCGCGTCGGAGAGCGCGCTGGACGCCGAGCTGCGCGACCCCCGCGAGGTCCTGACGATCGTGGGCAACCTCGTCGACAACGCCATCGACGCGGCCGCGGGCGAGCCCGGAGCGCGGGTCGTCGTGGGGCTCGCCGTCGAGGCCGACGCCCTCGTCGTCTGGGTCCGCGACACGGGCCCCGGCGTGGCCCGGGCCGACCGCGAGGCCGTCTTCTCCCCCGGCTGGTCCACGAAGGCCGCGGAGGGTCGCGGCGTCGGCCTCTCCCTCGTCCGCCAGCTCGTCGCGCGGCGCGGCGGCGACGTCGCGGTCGAGGACACGGAGGACGGGACGTCCGGCGCGGTCTTCACGGCGTGGGTGCCCGGCGCGGTCCGCGACGGCGCACCCGTCCCCAGCGGGTCGGCCGGTGGCGTGGGCCCGGACGACGCGGGGTCCGCGTGAGCCTCGGGGTCCTCGTCGTCGACGACGACTTCCGCGTCGCCGCGCTGCACGCCGAGGTCGTCGGGACCGTCCCGGGCCTGCAGGTGGTCGCGCAGGTGCACGGCGCCGGCGCGGCGCTGGACGCCGTGGCGAAGCACCGGCCCGACCTCGTGCTGCTGGACCGCTACCTGCCCGACGCGGACGGGATCGACCTGCTGCGCCGCCTCCGCGGCGCACGGGACGGCGCGCCCGACGTCCTCATGCTGACCGCGGCGCGCGACCTGGCGTCCGTCCGCGCCGCCGCGCGCGCCGGCGCGCTGCACTACCTGCTCAAGCCCGTCGACTTCGCCGTCCTGCGTGGGCGGCTGCAGGCGTGGGCGCGCCTGCAGGCCGGGCTGCGGCGCGACGCGGCGGTCGAGGTCGACCAGCGCGAGATCGATCGCCTCTTCGCCCTGCGGGCGGGGGCCGCCGAGCGAGGCACCCCCGAGGGCGACGGCCCGCCGACCGCCCGCCGGGTGCTCGAGGCGCTGCGCTCCGCGGACGGGGAGCGCACCGCCACGGACGTCGCGGAGGCCGTCGGCGTCAGCCGCGCGACGGCGCAGCGCCACCTCGCCGCGCTCACGCGGACGGGGACGGTCGTCCTCGACCTGCGCTACGGCGCGACGGGCCGGCCGGAGCACCTCTACCGGGTCGCGGGCGCCGGGAGCGACCCCGCACCGCCGGCGGCCGCCGCGCCGCCCCGCCCGGCCGATCCGCTGCCCTAGGCTCCTGCGCATGGTCCCGCCGCGCCGCCCATCCGTCGACGTGGACGACGCGGTGATCGACCTGCACGGGCACGACGTCGCGTACCGGTGCGCCGGGTCGGGGCCGGTCGTGCTCCTCGTCCACGGCATCGCCGGCACGAGCGCGGTCTGGGAGGCGGTGATCCCGGAGCTCGCGACGACGCACACGGTGATCGCGCCGGACCTGCCGGGCCACGGGCGCTCGGGCCGCTCGGCGGGCGACTACTCCGTCGGCGCGATGGCCGCCACGCTGCGCGACCTGCTGCTCGCCCTCGGCCTGGAGCGCGCGACCGTCGTGGGGCACTCCCTGGGCGGCGGCGTGGCGATGCAGTACTCCTACCTCTTCCCGGAGCACTGCGAGCGGCTCGTGCTCGTCTCGGCCGGCGGCCTGGGCCGCAGCGTGGCCCTCGCCCTGCGCAGCGCGGCCCTGCCGGGCTCCGAGGTCGTCACGGCCGGGCTCGGGCTCGTCGCCCGCGGCGGTGGCCGGGCGCTCGGGGCGGTCGGGCTGCTGCGGGCGGACCGGGTGAGCGCCCCGACCCGGGAGCTCGGCCGGAGCGTCGCCGCGCTCGCGGACCGCGAGACCCGCACGGCGTTCCTCGCGACGCTGCGCGCCGTGGTCGGCCCGGTCGGCCAGCGCGTCTTCGCCGGCGACCGCCTGTACCTCGCCGCGGCGATGCCGACCCTCATCGTCTGGGGCGCGGACGACCCGATCATCCCGGCCGGGCACGGCCGGCGGGCGCACGCCGCGATGCCGGGCAGCCGGCTGGAGCTCCTGCCCGGCGTCGGGCACTTCCCGCCGCTCGAGGCGCCGGAGGAGCTCACGGCCGCGCTGCGCGACTTCCTCGGGACGACGGAGCCGGCGGTCGCCGACCCCGACCGCTTCCGCGCGCTGCTGCGCGACGGGCCGGCCGACCGCGCCTGAGCGCGGTCGCGGCCGGCGCGGACCGCGACCGTCGCCCGGCCGGGGTCCCCCGCGGCCTCAGCCCTCGGGCGTCGCGTCGACGAGCTTCTTGCGCACGGCCGCGGTCAGCGGCACGTAGCGGTCCGTCTCGCGGTCCAGCGCCCAGGCGCGGGCGGGCCGGCGCACCTTCGGGATGCCCGCGGCGCGCAGCTCGCCCGTCATCGGGCGGTACCACGTCGTGACCGGGATCTCGTCGACGACGTGCACGATGTCGGGGCGGCAGCCGCCCTCGACCTGGCCCATCGCGGCGGTCAGGTCGCCCGGGGTGAGCTCGTGGCCGTCGCGGACGGTCACGGCGGTCAGCGCGAGCCTGCCGTCGGGGCCGTCCACCGCGTAGACGACGGACAGGTCGACGGCGGGCAGGCGGCCGAGCGCGTCGTGGATCGGGAACGCGTAGACGATGCCGCGCGCCGTGTGGATCGCAGCCTGGGCGTGGTCGACGAGCCACAGGTCGCCGTGCTCGTCCTCGCGGAAGAGGTCGCCCGTGACGTGCCACGCGTCGCCGCGCGCGAAGACCCCGCGCAGCGGTGCGCCCGGCGCCACCTCGACCGAGGTGCGCACGCGCGCCAGCAGCATGCCGATCTGGCCGCGCTCGGCCGGCAGGACGAACCCGTCGGGCCCCTCGAGCAGGGTGTCCGCCTCGGCGTCCCAGCGGGCCAGGCGGATCTCGGCGCTGCCCGGCAGCCGGCGGCCCTTGGAGCCGGGGCGCGAGGAGACGTTCGCCAGCACGGCGTCGCCCTCGGTCGACGCGTAGAACTCGAGCACCCGCGCCCGGGTCGCCGCCGCCGGACCGCCCGGCCCGAAGCGGTCGAGCACGCGCAGCCACAGACCGCGCGGCATGCCGGAGCCGATGAACAGGCGGACGGGGTTGTGCGCCTCGGCGGGGTGCGGCGGCGCCTCGGTCAGGTCGCGCAGCAGCGTCCAGGTGTACGAGACGACGGTGACGCCGTAACGGCGGACCTCGTCCCAGAACGTCGCGGTGTCGAAGTCCCGCGCCAGGGCGATGCGGGCGCCTGACGCGACCGCGCCGCCGACGGAGGTCAGGAGGCCGGAGGGGTGGTGCAGCGGCGTCACGGCGTAGACCGTGTCCGACGGCGACAGCGACGCGGCGGTCGCGGTGCCGAACGCCGAGAGCGCCCAGCGGTGGTTCGTGATCCGCTTGGCGCGGGTCCCGCGCCCCTCGCCGGAGAAGACGACGAACCCGGGGTCGACGGCGCGCCCGGCGTTCGGCCGGTACCACGCGGGGACGCGGACCTCGTCCGGGTCGATCCGCTCCATGTCGGTGACGCCCGGACCGAGGTCGCGGGGGTCCGCGCCGCCGCCGAGGACGAAGACGGGGACGCCGAGCGTCTCCGCGGCCTCCGAGGCCAGCTCCGGGTCGGCGATGACCGACTCGACCTGTCCGAGCTCGGCCTCGCGCGCCAGGTCCCCGTCGGGGCGCATGAGGACCGCGACGGCCCCGAGCCGGCTGAGCGCCGCGATCGTGGCCAGCCCCGAGGGGCGGGTCTGCATGACGACGCCGATGTGCTGGCCCTGGCGCACGCCGAGGCTGATGAGGCCGCGGACGATGGAGTCGATGCGGTGCTTCGCCGCGGCGTGGGTGATCGCGCGGTCCTCGAAGAGGAAGAGGACGCCGTCCGGCGCCCGGCGTGCCTGCTCGTCGAGCAGCAGGCCGAGCGACATGCGGGTGTTCGGCTGGATCTGCTCGAGGCGGAAGATGCGCGGGAGCTGCGCGGCGGCCTCGTTGGCCAGGCCGACGACGTTGCGCCCCGAGCGCCGGGCGGAGCGCACGGCGGAGCGGGCCAGGCCGACGCTCGTGGTCGCGGCGAGCTCGACGCTGGCGCCGATCGTCGGGCCCGACGCGAGCTCGCGGGGGCCGTCGACGACGATGAGCTCCATGCTCTCCGGCGCGGGCGCCGAGCCGTCCTGGCCCGACTCGACCCAGCGCGTCCAGCGGTCGACGCCCGGCCAGGTCACGTTGCTGGCCGAGGAGCCGACCACCATCCCGAAGTGCCCCGTGGGCACGGCGATCGTCCACGCGTCGGTGCGCGGGGTGGCGCGCTGGATCCCGAGGACGGAGTCCGGGACGCCGATCGTGTCGAACTCGCCGTGGAAGGCGAGGATCGGGCAGGTGAGGTCGGCGAGGGTGACGAGGCGGTTCTCGATCACGAAGCCGCCGGAGATCATCCGGTTGTGCGCGACGATCTGGCGCAGCAGCTCCGCGATCGCCGGGCCGGACCACGCGACGAAGCCCTCGCCGCCGAGGAACCGGCGCTGGCCCTCGCGCGGCAGGAGCGCGTCCCGGTCGCCGAGGCGGCGCAGGAAGTCGATGCGCTGCTGGAACGTCTTGACCGGGTCGAGCATCCGGAACGCGGCCGACGTGGCCCAGCCCGGCAGCGCGCGCTCGGAGAACACGTGGTCGGCCAGGACGTTGGCGAGCCCGCCGACGAGGCGCTCGGGGATGCCGAAGGGCAGGACGGTGAAGTCGACCGGGCTGCCGAAGGTGATGATGCTGGCGATGCCCTCGCTCCGGCGCAGCGCACCCGCCTGGTAGCAGAACATGCCGCCCTGGCTGTAGCCCGAGAGGTGCACGTCGCGGCCGGTGATCTCGCGCACGCGGTCGATGGCGTCGGAGACCGCGATGACGTGGTCGGTGAGCGTCCGCTCGAGGCCGCCCTCCTCGTGCTCCGGCGCGCCGAAGTCCACGACCCACGGGTCCATGCCGAGGTCGAAGAGCTCCGTGACGGCGCTCGACGTCGGCGACACGTCGTAGATCTCCGTCGCGAGCATCATCGGCGGGACGAGCAGCACCGCCGGGCGGTCCTCGTCGTCGCCGAGGCGGTCGGCGAAGTACCGGCGCAGGCGGTAGATGCGCTGCTGCGAGACGACCTCGTACGGGGCCGGCTCGTCGCCGGTGTGGAGGCCGCCCATGAGCAGGACCTCCATCGCGTTCTGCGCTACGGCGCCGATGCGGTTCGTGCGGCGCGAGACGGTGCGCGGGACGAGCTTCATGCGGAGGCCCCGGCGTCCGACGGCCCGTCCGGCGTCCGCGTGGTTCTCGGCGTTCCCTGTGGCTGCATCGTCGTCCTCATCCGCGTGGCGAACCTCCACCGCTCCCCCGCCGCGGAGGAGGAACGGGGCCGGGACTCCCGGCGGTAGGAGCGTACGCCGTCGGTCGCCCGGAGGACGTCAGACGTCCGTCGGCACCGTGGGCCGACCGGCGTCCTCGCGGTACACCTCGGCGTCGCCCGGCGGCACGACCCCGTGCTCGCGCGCCGCCACGGCGTCGCGCACCCACCCGGCGACGACGTCGGGGTGCAGCAGCGGGATCCAGTGCGTCGCCTCCGCGCGACGGATCCAGAGCTCGGGCATGCGCCCCGGCAGCCCGTCGTACGTCGCCGGGTCGATGAACGCGTCGCCCAGCGTCACGCCGACCTGGACGAGCGGCACGTCGACGCGCGCGTACCGGGGGCGCAGCAGCCGGTCGAGCATGTTGCGGCGGTAGAGCCCGATGCCGCGGACCCCGTCCCGCGCGATCGTCGGCGCGGGGTGCCCGGCGGGCGGGAGCACGCCCTCGGTGCGCGAGAACACCCGCGGCCAGCGACGCCCGATGTACGCCCGCCACGCCAGCGGCGCCAGCAGCGGCGCGTGGAACGCGAGGATGTACCAGGACTTGACGAGCTGCCGGAGGCCGTCCGCCGGACCGCCCTCGCGCATCGCGTGGCCCGACAGGTCGAGGCTCGGGCCCGCGACGGCGGTGAAGGACGAGAGCCTCCGCGCGACGCGGCGCCGGGCGGCGGACTCCCAGCTCTGGATCGCCCCCCAGTCGTGCCCGACGAGGTGCACGGACCGGTCGTCGTCCGTCGTCGCCTCGACGACCGCGAGCAGGTCGTCGGAGAGCTGCGTCAGGGCGTAGCCGCCCAGGCCGGAGGGCGCCTCGCTCTCCCCCGCGCCGCGCACGTCGTAGGTCACGCCGTGGTGGTCGTCCCGCAGGCGGGCCACGACGCCCGCCCACAGCTCCTGCGTGTCGGGGTAGCCGTGGACCAGGACGACCGTCGGGTGCGACGGGTCGCCGTGCTCGCGGACGGCGAGCGCGACGCCGTCCGTGGCGCGCACGGTGGAGGGACGGGGGTCGGGCATCTCAGGCTCCCTGCCGCGACAGCAGCGATTCGACGTAGGGCCGGACGAGCGCGGCGATGCCGCGGGCCGTGGCCTCGCGGTCCGCGTCCGCCACCGGCAGGACGACGTAGCTCAGGCCGAGGCGCATGACGGTGCCGGCGAGGAAGTCCGCCTCCGGGCCGCGCAGGACGGGCCACGTCTCGCGCATCATGACCGCGAGGCGCCCCGTGCCGTGCTCGAGGATCGGGCGGCCCTCCGAGGTGACGAGGGGCAGCAGGTCGTCCCGCCCGTCCTCGCGGATCACGGCGGCCACGAGGGCGTCCTCGGACGCGGCCTGCAGGAACACGCCGAGGGCGGCCGTGAGCGCCGCGGACGGGTCCGTCGGGTGCCGGCGGATCGCGTCGCCGACGGCCGTGAGGAACTCCTCCGTCTCGTGCAGGACGAGCGCCTCGGTCAGCTTGGGGCGCGAGCCGAACTCGTTGTAGACCGTCTGCCGCGAGACCCCCGCGCGGCTCGCGATGGCGGCCATCGTCACCGACCGCCAGGGGCGGTCGGCGGCGAGGTCGCGCGCGGCCTCCAGCAGGGTGCGGCGCAGGAGCGTGCGCGACGCCCCGGCGAACGTCGCCGGGTCGGGCGCGGAGGCGGTCGCAGGGTCGTCGGCGGCGGACAAGGTCCGCCCAACGCTAGCCGTCGGACCCGGCGGACGCGTGCCCCGCGGGCGTCGGCTCGCGCTCCTCGGTCACCGGCACGAAGTCGACCTTGTCGCGCACGCCGCAGTCCGGGCAGTGCCAGTCGTCGGGGACCGCCGACCACGCCGTGCCGGCGGGCACGCCGTTGCGCGGGTCGCCCGCGGCCACGTCGTAGGTGTAGGAGCAGATGGGGCAGCGGTACGCGTCGGCGACGACGAGGGCCTGGGCGGCGGCCGCGGCGGCCTCCTCCTCGGCCTGCCGGCGGGCGGCCTCGTCGGCGGCGGCGCGGACGGCGAAGACGCGGGCGCCCTCCTCGGCGGCCCGGGTGCCGGGCCCGTAGCGCCGCAGCACCCGGTCGCGCGCCGGCGGGTGGACGTGCGCGCGGGTGACGTCGCCGCCGTAGTGCGCGAGGACCCGCGGGTCCATGACGCGCCGCCAGACCGGCGGGAACAGGGCCAGCAGGATCATCGTCGCGTAGCCCGAGGGCAGCTGCGGGGCCTCCTCGAAGTGGCGCAGCGCCTGGTACCGGCGGGTGGGGTGCGCGTGGTGGTCCGAGTGGCGCTGGAGGTGGAAGAGGAAGACGTTCGACGCGACGTTGTTCGAGTTCCACGAGTGCTCGGGGCGCGTGCGCTCGTAGCGCCCGTCGTCCTTGCGCTGCCGGACGAGGCCGTAGTGCTCGAGGTAGTTGACGACCTCGAGCAGCGAGAAGCCGATGACGCCCTGCAGCAGCAGGTAGGGCGCGATCCCGATGCCGAAGATCGCGACGAGGACGACGAAGCCCACGACGGTCATGCCCCAGGCGTTCAGCAGGTCGTTGCGCAGCGTCCAGCGGGAAGTGCCGAGGCGGCGGAAGCGCTCGGACTCGAGGTGCCACGACGAGGTGGCGCTGCCGTACACGGTGCGCGGCAGGAAGCTCCAGAAGCCCTGGCCCAGGCGCGAGCTCGCCGGGTCCTCCGGGGTGGCCACGCGCACGTGGTGCCCGCGGTTGTGCTCCACGAAGAAGTGGCCGTAGCCCGTCTGCGCCAGCGCGACCTTCGACAGCCACTTCTCGGCGGCGTCGCGCTTGTGGCCGAGCTCGTGGGCCGCGTTGATCGCGAAGCCCGAGACGCAGCCGACCGTCGCCGCCAGGCCGATCGCCTCGACGACCCCGAGGTCGCCCGAGGCCCAGAGGACGCAGGCCAGCACGAGCGACGCGTACTGCAGCGGCACGTAGGCGTAGGTCACCCAGCGGTAGTAGCGGTCCTGCTCGAGCCACGCGAGGACGCGGTCCGGCGGGTTCTCGGCGTCCGTCCCGATCAGGGTGTCCATGACGGGCATGACCGCGAAGACGAGGACGGGGCCCAGCCACCAGAGGATCCCGAGGCCCGTCGCCTCGACGAGGCCCCACGCGACGAAGGGCGAGACGGGGATGAAGAGCCCGAGCAGCCACGCCCAGCGCTTGCCGTCGGTCCAGCTCGGGGCGGTGACCACCGGGGCGTCGCCGTGACCGTGGCTGTGCTCCTCGGCGTCGATCGTCCCGCCGGTGGTGCCCCGGGGCCCGGGGATGGCTGCGGTGCCCATCGTGCTCCTCCTCGTTGTACATCAACGCGCTCGATGTCAAGCACGTGGACGCAGAGTAGCGCAGATGTAAAGCAGCGCGGGAAAACCTCGCCGCGGGCTGGCCCGGGTGCCCGGGCGGCGTTACCGTCCCGGCATGGCCGCCACCGAGCCCGAGCACCCGGCGTCCGGCGCGTCGCCCGCGGTCCCCGCCCTGCGCGCGTCCGACGCCGACCGCGAGCGGGTCGCGGCGGTGCTGCGCGAGGCCGGCGGCGACGGCCGGCTGACGGTCGACGAGCTCGACGAGCGGCTCGACGCCGCCTACGCCGCGGTGACCCGCGCGGACCTGGCGACGCTGACCCTCGACCTCGTCGCCACCGGGGTCGCCCACCCCGCGGGCCACGGTCCGCGCCGGGTGCCGGTGGTCCGCGACGGCGGCGGCTCCCGGTGGATGGTCGCCGTGATGGGCGCGGTCGACCGGGGCGGCGTCTGGCGCCTCGCGCGGCGCGCCACGTCGATCTCCGTCATGGGCGGGACCGACCTCGACCTCACGCGGGTGGAGCTGGGCGCACAGGAGGTCCGGCTCACCGTCCTCTGCGTGATGGGCGGCGCCGACGTGCGCGTGCCCGACGGCATGAACGTCGTGGTCTCGAGCGTCGGGATCATGGGCGCCAACGACGTGCGGATCGGCGAGGCGACGCCCGACCCCGGCGGCCCGACGCTGCACCTGCGCCTCGTGTCGGTCATGGGCGGGACGAACGTCCGTCGCGGGCCGCGCCGGTCGCGCCGCGAGCGACGGGAGCAGCGCGAGCTGGAGCGGCGGGGACGCGAGCAGGAGCGACGGGAGCGCGACGAGCAGGACCGCGACGGACCGCGCCACGGGCGGCTCGGCCACGGCTGAGACCGCGGGCGCCGTCAGCCGCGCGCGCCGGCGACGATCCGCACGGACACCCGGCGCTCCTCGAACGCGGCGGCCCACGGCGCGCGGACGTGGCGCTCGCGGTGGCGCTCCGCGAGGCGCAGGAGCGCCTCGAGGGGGTCGTCCGTCGCGGACACCCGCCACGCCATCCACTGCCCCATCGCGTGGCGGACCGTGTCGCCCCTCGGCGCCGGGACCCGCAGGAGCAGCATCCGCTGCGGCCCCTCCGCGGGGCTCGAGACGAGCCCGGCGCGCTCGAGGTCGGCGAGCAGCACGCGGGCGAGCTTGCGGTGGTCCGCGTCGGCCTTGAGCCCCAGGACCTCGGCCAGGGCGCGGGAGAGCGCCGAGACCGGCAGCTCGACCGGGCCGACGCGCGCCCCCGTGTGCTCCGCCAGCAGGAGCCACAGCACCATGCCGCGCACGGCCCGGCGGACGGCGTTGAAGCCCCGCCCCGCGCCGAGGAGGACCGCGTAGATCTCGGGGGCCGTCGCCCAGAGCTGCTCGTCGCCGTGCTCGAGCGGCTCGATCTGGTCCAGGGGCACCCACGAGCGCTCGGGGAAGGTGTGGTCGAGGACGGCGCCCGGCGCGTGGCGGAAGTCCGGCAGCGTGGCCTGCCCGACCTCGAAGAACGGGTCGCGCACGCCGTCGAGGGCCGCGCGCGCGGCGACGGTGACCCGCAGACGGCCGGCCGCCGCCAGCTCGCGGAACCGGGAGACGCCGATGCCGGAGTACGTCTGCTTCCACACCGCCCGCAGCAGCCGGTTGGTGACCGGGTCGTCCGGCTCGCGGTACTCGTGGTCGTCGAGCATGTCGCGCATGAGCCGCATGCGCTCGGCCGTCGGCGGTGCCGGCCGGAGCAGCGCGATCCGGGTGGGCGAGCACGAGACGACGCCGCCCTCCTCCAGCAGCGCGAGGGAGGCCTCCCAGCCCGGGACGGACGGGTCGCCGGCGCGGATCTCCTCGAACGCCGGCAGGACTTCGGGCAGGTCGCGCGGCACCGTGGCGTGGAAGCCGCCCGTGCGGGCGACGAGCGCGAGGTGCGCCGCCGCCGGGCCCGTCAGCGCCCGGATCCCGAGCGCCTCGGCCCGCGGGATGCTCCACGCGGCCTCGAGCTGGGACGTGAGCACGGGCCAGTGGACCGTCGCCGGACCGGCAACCGGGCCGGCGGTGGCGTCGGCGAGGACGGGGTCGTAGTGCAGCTCGTCCGCGGCGAAGCCGCCGCGCCACGCCCAGGTGTCCCGGACGATGCGGCGCACTCAGCGGCCCGTCCCGGCGGTCCGTCGCGGCCGGGGTGGCCGCTCACGCATCGTCGGCGGCCCCCTCGACGGCCGCGCGGCCCAGCGCGAGGAGCAGCGCGTCGTTGGCGCCCTCGCCGATCTGGGTCTGCGGCGCGTCGCGCCGCAGCCGGGCGAGCTCGTCCCCCGCGCGGTAGGACCGGCTCGCGGCCAGCCGCGCGGCGCGGTCGACGGCGAGCACCGCGAGGTCGGACGCGACGATCTTCGCGGCCGACGCGAGGTCGCGCGCCTCGTCGGTCCCCGCGTCGACGGCCGCCGCGGCGCGCAGGGTCAGGGACTCCGCGGCCAGGAGCTGCGCGCGCAGCTCCCCGATCCGCAGCTGGGCGTGCGTGTGCTCGCCGAGGGTCGCGCCGCCGACCTCGCGGTGTGTCGCCTCGTCCAGCGCGACGGCGAGCGCGCGGTCGACGATCCCCAGGGCGCGGCACGCGACGTTGACCCGGCCGACGCCGAGCGCGCCGAGCATCTGCCGGGCGCCCTGGCCCGTGCCGTCGGGACCGCCGAGGATCTCGGCGCCGACGGCCTCGTGCCCGTCGAAGACGTAGGCGGCGGACTCCACGCCGCGGTAGCCGACCTTGTCGATCTCCTCGACCCGCCAGGTCGGCGAGTCCCGCCCGGTCGTCGGGACCACCGCGCACGAGAGGCCGTCGCCCGTGCGGACCATCATCAGGACGACAGCGGAGGACACGCCGCCCGCGACCCAGCGCTTGCGGCCGTCGAGGCGCAGCCCGCCGTCGACGGGCTCGGCGGTCGTGACGATGTTCGTCAGGTCGGAGCCGGCGCCGGGCTCCGTGATGGAGAAGGCGGCGTGGCCGTCGCCCGACCCGAGGACCGGCAGCCACCGCGCCTGCTGCTCGTCCGTGCCGTGGGCCAGGAGCAGCGTCGTCGCGAGGCCCGTGGGGTTGATCGCGCCGGTGAGCGAGATCCAGCCGCGGGACAGCGCCCGCCAGGCGGGCACGAGCTCGCCCACGGTGCGTCCGCCGCCGCCGTGCTCCGCCGGGACGAGCGCCCCGGGCAGGCCGAGCTCCACGAGGCGGTCCCAGACGGCGTCCGGGAGCACGTCGTCGCGGTCCCAGGCGGCGACGTCCGGCAGGACGACGTCCTCCACGAAGGCCTCGACGGCCTCCGTGAGCGGGTCGAAGACGGGGACCGGCGAGGGGGCCGGGGAGACGCGCATCCCCGGATCCTCCCCGATCCCACGGACGGGTGGGCCCACCGCCGCGGGCGGCGGCGTCCCGGACCCGCCCGGGGTCAGACCTCGCGGCGGATCTTGGGCTTGCGGCCCTTGATCGTCGTGCCGCGGAGGGCCTCGATCACGCCGTCGGCCGCGGCGTCCGGGACCTCGACGAGCGAGAACCGGTCGTTGATCTGGATCGCGCCGATGTCGCGGCCCGAGAGCTGCGACTCGCCGGCGATGGCGCCGACGAGGTCCTGCGGGCGCATGCGCGCCTCGCGGCCGGCGCCGACGAAGATGCGGGTCGTGCCGACGCCGGCGCCGCGGCGCTCGCGGCGGTTGCCGGGGCCGTTCTCGCCGCGCGGGTCGCGACGGGAGCCGCCGCCCTCGCGGAAGCCGGCACCGCGGTGCTCCTTCGGACGGCCGGCGGCCACCTCGGGGATGTCCTCCTCGTCGACCGGCGAGCCGGCCGCGGCCTGCGCGAGCTTCAGCGCGGCGGCGGCCACGTCGATGACGTCGAACTCGCCCGAGAGCGACTCGACGACGCCGCGCAGCTCGGCCAGGTCGCCCGGGGTGGCGAGGGTCTCGCGGAGCGTCGCCGTCATCTCGGCGAGCCGGCGCGTGCGCAGGTCGGCGACGGTCGGGACGCGCTCGATGGCGATCTGCTGGCGCGTGAGGCGCTCGATGTTCTTCAGGTTGCGGTGCTCGCGCGGCTGGGCGAACGTGATGGCCACGCCCTCGCGGCCCGCGCGGCCGACCCGGCCGATCCGGTGGACGTAGGCCTCCGGGGCGGACGGGACGTCGTAGTTGACGACGTGCGTGAGGTTGTCGATGTCGAGGCCGCGGGCCGCGACGTCGGTGGCGACGATGAGCTGCGTCGAGCCGTTCTTCAGGCGGTCGATGGTACGCGAGCGCTGCGTCTGGTCCATGCCGCCGTGCAGGGCCTCGGCGGTGTAGCCGCGGCCGTTCAGCGTCTGGGCCACCTCGTCGACCTCGGCGCGGGTGCGGCAGAAGACGATGGCGGCCGTCGGCTGCTCCTTGTCGAGCACGCGGGTCAGCGCCGTCGCCTTGTGGTGGCGCGCGACGACGTAGGCGGCCTGGCGGACCTTGGGGGCCTCGCCCTCCGGCGTCGTCTCGCGGGCGACCTGGATCCGCACGGCGGACGGCTGGTGCTTGCGCGCCAGGCTGTTGATGCGGGACGGCATCGTGGCGGAGAAGAGGACGGTCTGGCGCTCCTTCGGCGTGGCGCCGAGGATCGTCTCGATGTCGTCCTGGAAGCCCATGTCGAGCATCTCGTCGGCCTCGTCGAGCACGACCATCTCGATCGAGCCGAGCTGCAGCGCGCCGCGGTCGATGAGGTCCTTCGCGCGGCCCGGGGTGGCGACGACGACGTCGACGCCGCGGTGCAGCGTCTTCAGCTGGCGCACGATGGGCTCGCCGCCGTAGACCGCGAGGACCTTGATGCCGAGGCCCTTGCCGTAGGACCAGAAGGCCTCGGCGACCTGGGTGGCCAGCTCGCGGGTCGGGACGAGCACGAGGCCGCGGGGGGCCTTCGACATGCCGGAGTGCCCGAAGCGGTGGAGCATCGGCAGCGCGAACGCCGCCGTCTTGCCGGTGCCGGTGGCGGCCTGGCCGAGGACGTCCTGGCCGGCGATGAGCGGGCGGATCGTCTCGCGCTGGATCGGCGTCGGCTCCTCGTAGCCCAGGCCGGCGAGGGCCTTCAGGAGCTCCGGGTGCAGGTCGAGGTCGGCGAAGGTCACGGTCTCGTCGGTGCTCACGGGGGTCTCCTGGATCGGGCGGTCGCGCTTTCGCGGGTCGGGCTGGGAGCCCGTGCGCAGCGCCTGCGGGGCGTCGGCCGCCTCGGACTCGGGGGTCGGCTCGGAGCCGACGGCGGGCGCCCCGGCGGCCGGGGTCTCGTCCACGACCGGCTCGGCGGCCGGGGCGTCGACGGGCTCGGCGACGGCGACGGTCGCGTCGTGCTCCGTCGTCGCGGAGGGGTCGACCACGACGTCGGTCGTGGGTGCAGCGGTGACGGCCTGGCCGTCAGGAGCGGATGCGCTCATGTGGTCCTTCGGGGAAGAGCGGTCTCGTCCACGAAGATCCGGCTTTTTCGGATCGCGTCCGGCGATCCGGGTGAAGCCCTGTCCCACGGAGGTCGAAACCTGGGGTACGACGGGAGCGGGTGCGCTCCGATCACGAGCCGCGACGCAGCGCGGCTGACGGATACTGTCGCAGACCCTCGCCAACCCGTGTGTGCGCGGCAGGCCGAACGCGCGGTGGGCCGGGCGGTCCGCCCGGCCCGGCTCCCTCAGACGCGGCCGGCGAGGACGGCGATGCCGTCCCCCGCGTCGTCGAACCGCCCGACCTCGCGCAGCGTCACCCACGGCAGCAGCGCGCGGTAGTCGTCGACCGTGCGGGCCGCCCAGTGGCCCGGCTCGGGCCGATCGGCGACGGACTCCGACAGGAAGACGAGCCCGCCGGGGCGCAGCACGCGGCGCATCTCGGCGACCGTCCGGTCCAGCGCGGCCGCCGGGATCCCGCCGAGGACGAGCGAGGTGAAGACGACGTCGACCGCGTCGTCGTCGACGGGCAGGCGCCCCTCCGTCATCAGGCGCAGGTCGACGCGCGCGTGCGGCTCGCCGAGGGCCAGGAGCGCCGCGACGGGGTCCACGCCGATCGCGTCGCCGTCGACGAGCGCGGCGAGATCCGCCGTGAGGCGCCCCGTGCCGCAGCCGACGTCGAGGACGACCTGCTCGTCGCCGGTCAGCTCGGCGGCCAGGAGCGGCCAGAGGGCCTCGCGGTGGCCGTCGGTGACGTCGCCGAGATCCGCCTCGTCGGGGTGGTCGACGTTGACGACCGCTCGTGCGCCGAGCGTGCGTGCGCGCTCGCGCCAGTAGGCGACACCGGGCTGCGCGGGCTCGGGGGCCTCCACGGCACCGGCCTCGGGCTCCGCCGGGCCGACGGGCCCCGCCACGCCGCTCACCGCGACACGACCGGGTTCAGCGGCGTGTCGATGACCTCTCCGGGCCGGGCGCCCGGCAGGAACTGCTCGTAGTCGCCGGACACCATCGTCGGCTGGTCGACGAGCTTCGCGCCGTCGGCGAAGTACGTCGTCGCCATGACCTGCCGCGGCTGCGTCGTGCGGTTGCCCCGCGCGTAGTGGAAGCACCAGGCGTGGTGGAACGAGATCTCGCCCAGGGCGAACGGCGAGTCGTCGACCCGCACGCCGGCGGCGCCGAAGGCCTCGGCGACGCCGCGGTCGTACGAGGTGCCGACGCTGTCGAAGTCGACGTCCTCGGCCACCTTCCAGGTGTCCTTCCCGGCCGCGAACGCCAGCGGCCCCATCCCCTCGGGGATCGCCTGCAGCGGGATCCAGCTCGTGACGATGTCGCGGGAGGCGATGGGGAAGTGGTGCGCGTCGAAGTGCCACGGCGTGCGGCCGCAGCCCGGCTGCTTCGACAGGACGTTGTCGTGGTAGATCCGCGCGTCGGCGACGCCGAGCAGGTCGGCGGCCAGGCGGCCCAGGCGCGGCGAGAGCGCGAAGAGGCGCAGGACCTCGGAGTCGCCCTGCCACATCATGTCGAGGCTCAGGAAGCCGGAGGACCCGGGACCGTCGCCGGCGGCGGCGAGGCGCTCGACCTCGAGGCGTCCCGCGGCGAGCGCTGCGGGGCTGAGGACGGCGGGCACCTTGACGTAGCCCTCCTCGCGGAACCGGTCCCGCAGCTCGTCCGTCAGCCCGTACGGGGTGCGGAGCTCCTCCTCGAGCTCCGCCGTGGTGAGCGGTTCGACCGGCGCGGGCGGGTCGGCGTGGACGAGCTCGACCGGGCCCTCGTCCTCGGCGGCGAGCGACAGGTACCAGTCCCACCACGCGCCGTTGGACTCCTCCCACGGCTGGTCGACGCCCGACTCGCGGGCGTGCTCGGCCGAGAGGATGCGGCTGTCCTGGGTGCTCATGCGGGGATCCCGTCGGTCGGCGTCAGGAGGACGAGGTCGACCTCCTGGCGGAAGCGGTGGACGCCGGCCTCGGCGTCGTGGCACGCGTCGAGGTAGTCGCCGAGGACGGGCGCGGCGCGCATCTCCTCGAGCGACACGGTGTCGTCGAACGCGCACCGCTGGAGGAAGCCCTCGAGCACCTCGCGGTCGTCGTCCTGCACGACGTGCTCGTACGAGAGCCGGCGCACGTCGACGCCGTGGGTGTCCCCGGCACCGGCGCGCCGCAGCGCGTCCGTGACCTGCTCGCACGACACGTACTCCGTGCCCTCGCCACCCCGGACGCCCTCGAGGAACGCGCGGTAGAAGGCGAGGTAGTGCCCGTCGTGGGTGCCCTGGGCGAGCAGCAGGACGCCGTGCGGGGCGAGCGCCTCGAGCATCCGCATGGCGGCGGCGTCGACGTTCCCGGGCTGCAGGGCGTAGAGGGCGTGGGTCGCCCAGACGACGTCGAACGGCCCGACCCCGGCGTCGAGGTCCTCCATCGTGACCTCGTGGCTCGCGGCCTCCTGGAAGGGCGGACGCAGGACGGCGGCGGCCTCCGTCAGCGAGAACGGCGCGGGGTCCAGCAGGTCGTACGCGACGCGGAGGCCGTCGTCGGCCAGGGCCGGCAGGTCCGTGTGCTCCAGGAGCGCCTCGGGGAACTTGCCGGAGCCGCAGGCGACGTCGAGCAGGGTGATCTCGCCGCCGCCGGCCCGGTCGCGGACCCCCCGGAAGAGCTCGGGGTAGTCCAGCGCCTCGGCGAGCAGGCGGTAGTCCAGGCGCGCCAGGGCGTAGAACGCCTCCATCTCCCGGCGGCCCGCCTCGCTCCAGTGCGCGAGGCTGCGCGCGGCGGTGTCGGGTGCGGGTGTCTCGGAAGGCATCTCCGATGCGTACGCCCGGGAGCCGCCTTCGGTTGCCGAAGCGGGACATCCGATCTCGGAAGCGGGACGGCGGGGCGCGTCGCGGGGATGTCCGCCGACGGGCCCCGGTCGGCCTGCCGGCGGGCCGCCCGGGGACGGTCCGCCCCGGGGCCGCCGGGTCGCTCAGCGCAGGCGCAGCGTCGTCGACGCGGACGCGCGCAGGCCGCCCGCGCCGGTCACCGAGACCCGCACCGCGGACCGCTTCGTCGCGCTCCGCGTGGTCCGCAGGCGCAGGTTCAGCGTCCGCGTCCTGCCCGCGCCGACCGTGGTGTAGCTCTTCGTCGTCGTGCGGGGCGTGACGCCCTTGCCGGCCGCGGTGACGCGGACCCGCACGGAGCGGGCGGCGCCGGCGCCGGTGTTGCGGACGACGACCTTCGTGACGGTGCTCGAGCCCCGGCGGACGGTCCTCGGCCGCGAGATCGTCACGGCGAGCCGGCCGGACCGGGCCACGGGGGTCGCGGGGGC
>WLOB01000210.1 GCA_009699505.1 Actinomycetota bacterium
ACGCCCTGGGTGAACGTCGACTCCGCCGGCGGGCAGGCGCCGTCGGACCCGGCCTCGATCCGGATGCACCGCCGGCCCGCCGAGACGTACGCCGAGGGCGCGCGGGCGCGGGCGTACGTCCGGCCGCCGGCGGCGGAGGTCCGCGACCACGCGCGCGAGATCCGCTCGACCATGCGGCGCGCCGGCGACGACGAGCTGCAGGGGGTCCCCGACGCCGACGTCCCGTACCTGGCCCAGTGGTGGATGGGGCGCGGGTCCCCGGTCGACTTCACCGGCCCGGGCGAGGCGTGGTGGCGCGCGCAGGCCGAGGAGACGCTCGCGCTCGGGGTGCGCGGGATCAAGGCCGACGACGGCGAGGGCTACTACCTGCCCGAGGACGTCCGGTTCGCGGACGGCTCGACCGGTGCGACCCGCGCGTGGCGCTGGGGCGACGACTACCGCCGGTCGATGCGCCGGGCGCTGCAGAACACCCACCCCGGCGACGGCGTCCTCTTCGGGCGCTCCGGGTGGACCGGCCAGCAGGCCACGGGGATGCTCTGGGGCGGCGACCAGGCGTCGGACTTCTGGTCGCTGCGGGTGCTCCTGGCCGCGACGGTGTCCGCGGCGCACTCCGGCATCTCGAACTGGTCGCACGACGTCGGCGGCTACCTCGGCGACGCGGGCGTCAAGCGCGCGACGGGCGAGCTCCTCGTCCGGTGGGCGCAGCTCGGCTGCTTCACGCCGCTCATGCAGGCCCACGCGCGCCTGGAGCAGGAGCCGTGGACGTACGGGCACGGGACGCTCGCGCTGTTTCGGGGTGCCGTGCTGCTGCACGAGATGCTCGTCCCGTACGTGCGTGCCGCGGCGCGGACCGCGGCGCGCACGGGCGTTCCGATCGTGCGGCCGCTGAGCCTGCTGGACCCGGCCGACGACGCGCTGTGGACCGTCCCCGACGCCTTCGCGTACGGCCCGTCGCTCGTCGTCGCCCCCGTCGTCGACGAGGGCGTCCGCGAGCGGACCGTGCCGCTCCCCCGCGGCCGGTGGATCGAGGCGTGGTCGGGCAGGGAGGTCGTCTCGGGTCGCGGGGACCACGCGGGCGCCCGCCCGTCGGGGGGCTCGACCGTGACGGTGGAGGCCCCGCTCGACCGCGTGCCGGTCTGGGTGCGGCGCGGGTCGATCGTGGTCACCCACCCGGCGCACCACGTCGCGCGCGGCCTGGGGTCGGCCCCGGACGACGCCGTCCCGTACGTCGCGACGCTGTGGGGCGAGCCGGAGCACGGCCGGGCGCTCGCGCACCTGCCCGACGGCGCACCGGTGCGCTGGGTCCACGGCCGCTGGGAGCTGCCGCGGGGCCACGACGTCACGACGGCGGTGCGGGGTCCCGGGGCGGCGACGCCCGCGTCGGACCGGGGACGGGCCCGCTGACGGGCCGCGGCCCGTCGGACGGTCAGACCAGCGCGCCGCCGAGGCGCTCCGCGAGGCCGCGGCCGTAGCGCACGGCGAGCTCCTCGGCCGAGGGCGCGCCGCGGCGGGCACGGTGCCACGGCCGACGGGTCGACGAGCGCCCGACGTCCATCGCGATGCGGCACCCCGGACCCTCGGGCTCGAAGACGAGCTCGACGTCGAGCCGGTCACGGCCGTCGACGACGGAGAACGCGACCATCGCGGGACGCTCGGAGTCCGTGAGCTCCGCCTCGACGAGCCGGTCGTCGTCCCCGACGCGCTGGTCGTACCGCGCCCCGACCCCGCCGGTCAGGCCGCCGGCGAGCTCGGACGAGGTCACGTCGAAGCGCCACTCGGGGTGCAGGGCGAGGTCCTCGAGGTAGGCGTGCAGCGCCCCGGGGTCCAGCGGTGCGGTCAGCTCGACCCGGAACGTCTCCATGGGCCGCATCCTGGCAGGCGGGTCCCGGGATCAGCGGCCGGCCGCGACGGCGAGCAGGCGCTGCGCCTTCAGGACCGTCTCGCGCCACTCGCCGTCCGGGTCGCTGTCCCACGTGATCCCGCCGCCGGTGCCGAAGCGCAGCGTCGAGCCGGTGCGCCAGAACGTGCGGATGCCGACGGCGAGCTCCGCGCGGCCGCGGTCCGCGTCGACCCAGCCGACCGCCCCGCAGTACGGCCCGCGCGGGACGGGCTCGAGACCGGCGAGGACGTCGAGCGCCGCGAGCTTCGGGGCGCCGACGATCGACCCCGCCGGGAACGTGGCGTCCAGGAGCGCCGGCCAGCCGACGTCGTCCCGCAGCCGGCCCTCCACGGTCGAGACGAGGTGCACGAGGCCGGGGTGCGGCTCGATCCCGCAGATCTCCGTCGCGCGCACGGTGCCCGGGCGGCACACGCGCCCGAGGTCGTTGCGCACGAGGTCGACGATCATCACGTTCTCGGCGCGGTCCTTCGGCAGGAGCTCCGCGGCGGACGGCGCGGTGCCCTTGATCGGCCGGGAGACGACGAGGTCGCCGTCGCGGGAGAGGAACAGCTCGGGCGACGCGCTGGCGACGTCCACGCCGTGGTCGGGCAGGTGCAGGTGCGCCGCGTACGGCGCCGCGTGCCGGGCGGTCAGGAGGTCGTGCAGGCCGTGGAGCGTCGTGTCCGGCGGCAGCGGCGCGGCGAGGACCCGGCAGAGGTTCGCCTGGTAGACGTCGCCCGCGGCGATCCTCGCGCGGACGTGCTGCACGCCGGCGCGGAAGGCGTCCGCGTCGAGGCTCGACGTCCAGGCGTCGGGCGGGACCGGGGCCCACGGCGCGGACGCGGGTGCGCCGCCGTCCGCGTCCCCGAGCGGCCGCCAGTCCGCGAACCGCGCGGCGGTCAGCGCGCCCTCGAACGTGCGGAGGACGGCCCACCGCCCGCCCTCGTCGAGCGCCGCGGGGTCGTGCCGGACCTCGACGAGGCCCGTGGCCTCCCAGCCGCCGACGACGGCCCGCGGCGGACGTGGTCCGGGCACGTGTCCCCGTCCGCCGGCCGCCGGTCAGGCGGAGAGGCGCTCGAGCGCGTCGTAGAGGTCGGCGACCTTCGCCTTCGCGGCCTCGTGGCGCGCGGTGTTCTTCTCCGTCGACTCCGGGGTCGCCCACGCGCCGGGTGCGGCGAGCTCCTCCTCGAGCTGCGAGAGCGCGACCTCGGCCTGCTCGATGCGGGCCTCCGCCTTCTCGATCTCGCGCCGGCGGTTCTTCGACATCGGCGGGCCCGCGGGCGGGGCCTTCGTCGCCGTCGCGGTGCCGCCGCCGGCGGACGACCCGCCGGCGGACGCGGCGCGCGCGCCGCCCCCGGAGCCGCCGGCCTTTGCCGCGGCCTTCCCGCCGCCGTTCCCGTTCGCACCGTTCCCGGCGGCCACGCCCCGGGCCACCGCGTCGGCCTTCTTGCCCGCGTCCTTGGCGGAGCGCGCGGCGGCGAGGCGGTCCTCGCGGACCTCGACGTACTCCTGCCAGCCGCCGAGGTACGAGTGCAGCTCGCCGTCCTCGACCGCGACGGTGCGGGTGCCGACGACCTCGAGCAGCGCCCGGTCGTGGCTGATCATGATCATGGAGCCGTCGTACTGGCTCAGGGCGTCCTCGAGCGCCTCGCGCGACTCGATGTCGAGGTGGTTCGTCGGCTCGTCCAGGATGAGGACGTTCGCGCCGGAGGCCACGAGGATCGCCAGGCCGAGGCGCTTGTGCTCGCCGCCGGAGAGGCCGTCGAGCTCCTTCTCGGCGTCCGCGCCCGTGAAGAGGAACTTGCCGAGCAGCGCCCGCGCCTCGCCGGGCTTCAGGCCCGTGGCCTTGATGCACGCCTCGATGATCGTGCGGGCGCCGCCGTGGTGCATCTCCTCGCCGTGCTGGCTGAGGTAGCCCACCTTCACGTTGTGGCCCGTGCGGATGACGCCCGACGCCAGCGGCCGACGGCCGGCGAGCGTCTCGATCAGCGTCGTCTTGCCGACGCCGTTGGGGCCCACGAGGCACACGTGCTCGCCGCGCTCGAGCCAGAGCTCGGCGTCGTCGAGCAGCACCCGCGCGTGCGGGTCGCTGACCATCTTCGTGTGGTTCGTGTTGACGTCCTTGACGATCGTGGGCGGCGGCACCTCGATCCGGCCGTGCTCCAGCTCGTAGATGACCGCGCCGGCGCGCTCGGCCTTCTTGAAGTTGAAGCCCATCGTCCGCGTGTCGGTGGGGTCGCGCGAGATCTTCTCGATCTTGTCGAGCGCCTTGACGCGGGACTGCGCCTGCTTCGCCTTCGTCGCCTTCGCGGAGAACCGGCGGACGAAGTCCTCCATCCGCGCGATCTGGGCCTCCTGCTTGGCGATCGACTTGCCCAGGGCGATCTCGCGGGCGGCCTGCTCGCGACGCCACGCGTGCCAGGTGCCGGGGAAGAACTTCGCGCGACCGGCCTCGATCTCGAGCACGGACGTGCCGACCGCCTCGAGGAACCAGCGGTCGTGCGCGACGAGGACCATCGCGGACTCGTACTGGACGAGCGTCTTCTCGAGCCACTCGAGCGACTCGAGGTCCAGGTGGTTCGTCGGCTCGTCGAGCAGCAGCAGGTCGGGCTTGGCCGACAGGGCGCGGGCGAGCGACGCGCGGGTCAGCTGGCCGCCGGAGAACGTCTCGAGGTTGCGGTCGAGGTCCTCGTCCGTGAAGCCCAGCCCGCGGACGGTGTCGGCCGCCTCGTCGCGCCAGCGGTAGCCGCCGAGCGACTCGAGCTCGGTCTGCGCGCGGGCGTACTTGTCGAAGACGTCCATGTCGCCGTCGGCCATCTTCTGCTCGAGCGCGCGGAGCGTGATCTCGAGGTCCACGAGGTCCTGCCGGCCCGACGTGACGTACTCCCGGAGCGTGATCCCCTGCTCGCGCGGCGGGCGCTGGTCGTGGAGGATCACGCGCGCACCCTTCTCGAACGTCAGGTCGCCGCCGTCGTGCTTGGCCTGCCCCGCGAGGATCCGCAGCAGCGTCGTCTTCCCCGCGCCGTTGCGGCCGGAGAGCGTCATGCGCGTCTTGCGCTCGAGCTTGAACGACAGCCCCTTCCACAGCGGGTTGCCGTTGATGTCCTTCTTCAGGTCGGAGGCGATGAGGACGGCCATGGGCGACCCTCCATGGTAGGCGGCCGCGGCGCCGCCGGGTGTGCGGCGCTCACGCTCGGAGGGCCGCGGCCCGGTGCGCGCCCCGACGGACCGGCCGCGGCACCGGGGCCCGTCGGGAGCGCCGCCGATCCTGCGACGCTCCCTCCATGCCGACGCCGTCGTCCCGCCTCCTCGCCGTCGCCCGCGGCGAGGCCGCCCCCGACCTCGTCGTGCGCGGCGCCTCCGTCTTCTCCTCGTTCACGAAGGAGTGGCTGCAGCACGACGTCGCGGTGGCCGACGGCGTCATCGCCGGCTTCGCCCCCGGCCCGGCGGACGAGCGCACCCGGGTCGTCGAGGCCGAGGGCCGTCGCCTCGTGCCGGGCTTCGTCGACGCGCACGTGCACATCGAGTCCTCCAAGCTCCTGCCGCCGGAGTTCGCGCGGACGATCGTGCCGCGCGGCACCACGACCGTCGTCGTCGACCCCCACGAGATCGCGGGCGTGCTGGGTGCGGAGGGCGTCGCCTGGATGCTCGACGCGTGCGACGGCCTGCCGCTCGGCGTCCACGCCATGCTGCCCTCGACGGTCCCGGCCAGCGACCTCGAGTCGCCGCGCGGGCCGCTGACCGCCGACGCGCTGCGCGAGCTGCTGCGCCACCCGCGGATGCGCGGGATCGGCGAGATGATGAACGCGCCGGGCGTCGCCCACGGCGACCCGCACGCGCTCGCCGTCCTGGCGCTCGTGGCCGACGCCGCGCGGGTCGACGGGCACGCGCCGGGCGTCACGGGCGCGGCGCTCGACGCCTACCTGGCCGCCGGGCCGTCGACCGACCACGAGGCCACCACGCTCGAGGAGGCGCTCGAGAAGCGCCGCAAGGGCTCGTGGGTCCTCCTGCGCGAGGCGACGAACGCCCGCAACCTCGCCGACCTGCTGCCCCTCGTGCTGCGCCACGGGCCGGAGCACCTCGCGTTCTGCACGGACGACCGCGAGCCCGGGACGCTGCTCCAGGAGGGGCACCTCGACGGCATGTGCGCCGCCGCGGTCGCCGGCGGCGTGGCGCCGGAGGACGCGCTGCTCCTGGCGTCGCTGCACGGCGCGCGGTGCCACGCCCTGGACCGCGTCGGCGCGATCGCGCCGGGGTGGGCCGCGGACCTGCTGCTGCTCGACGACCTGACGACGTTCCGGCCGTCCCTCGTGATCCGGGGCGGCGCGGTCGTCGCCCGGGACGGCGTGCCCGTCGACGACGACGGCGCGTGGCCCGCCGCCCCGCCCGCCGGGACGCCCGCGGGGACCCCGGCGTGGGTCCGCGGCACGGTCCACCTCGCGCCGGTCGACCGGGACTCGTTCGCCCTGCCCGCCCCGGCCGACGACGACGCCCGGGTCCGGGTCATCCGGGCGATCCCCGACCAGCTCCTGACCCGGGAGGAGCACGTCGTCCCGGCGGTGGAGGACGGCCTCGTCGTCGCCGACCCGGGGCGCGACCTCGCGAAGATCGCGGTGCTCGAACGGCATCACGCGACGGGGCGCGTCGGGGTCGGGCTCGTCACCGGCTTCGGGCTGCGGTCCGGGGCCTTCGCCGGCACGGTCTCCCACGACGCGCACAACGTCATCGCCGTCGGGGTGGACGACGGCGACCTGCTCGTCTGCGTCGAGCGCCTGCGCGAGCTCGGCGGCGGACTCGTCGTCGCGGACGGCGGCGTCGTCGTCGGGGAGATGCCGCTGCCCGTGGCCGGGCTGTTCTCCGACCTGCCGGCGGCCGCGGTGCACGCGCAGCAGCAGGACCTGGACGCCGCGCTGGTCGACCGCGGCGTGACGCTGCCCTCCCCGTTCATGGCGCTGAGCTTCCTCGGGCTCTCCGTGATCCCGGACCTCAAGATCACCGACCGGGGGCTCGTCGACGCCGCCGCGCTGCGCCCGGTGCCCTTCGCGGTCGGCTGACGGCCGCTCAGCCGGCGCGGAAGCGGCGCCAGGCGGCGGCGTCGACGACCTGCGCGACGAAGCCGCGGGTCAGGCCGTCCTCGTCCGCGATCCGCGTCATGCGGGTGTGGGTGCGGACGACGTGCCCGTCCACGTGGAGGAAGCGGGTGCCGACGACGTAGTGGTCCTCCGCGCCCTCGACGAGGCCGATCAGCCGCTCGCGCTCCTCCGCGCGGTCCTCGGGGTGCATCGCGTCGACCGCCTCGGCGCCGACGAGCTCCTCCTCCGGCCGGCCGAGCAGCTCGGCGAGCGCGCCGTTGACCCGCAGCCACCGGCCGGTCCGGGACAGGAGGCCCTGGCCGATCGGGGAGTGGCGGAAGGTGATCTCGAACGCGCGCTGCGCCTCGACGAGGAGCGTCCCGCCGCCCAGGAGCTCGAGGTCGCGCACGACGCAGACCCCGCCCGGCAGCCCCG
>WLOB01000211.1 GCA_009699505.1 Actinomycetota bacterium
CGCCCGTCGCGGCCGCAGCCCCGGCACCGGCCGCGCCGCCCGCAGGGGCGCGCGTCCCGCCGGTCGGCCGCCCGCCCCGGCGCCGTCCGCCGGGCCACCGGTCCGGTCGGCGCGCCCCGGCAGTAGCGTGGCCCCGTGGACCTGACCTGGCTCCTCCTCCACAGCACCCTCGCGCTCGACCTGCTCGGGCTCGCGGTGCGCGTGGTGGCCATCGTGGTGGTGCCCGTCAACCGGCGGCCGACGTCGGCCATGGCGTGGCTCATGGCGATCTTCCTCATCCCGTACCTCGGGGTGATCGCGTTCCTGCTCATCGGCAACCCGAAGCTGCCGGCCCACCGCCGGCGCAAGCAGCGCGAGGTCAACCAGATGATCCTCGAGCGCACGAAGGGCATGGAGGACGTGCCGGAGGACGACCCGGGCCCGGCCTGGCTGCAGTCCGTCGTGCGCCTGAACCGCAACCTCGGCGCGATGCCGCTCGTCACGGGCAACCACGCGCACCTCATCGAGGACTACGAGGGCTCCCTGCAGGCGATGACGGACGCGATCGACGGCGCCAGCACCTACGTCCACTGCGAGTTCTACATCCTCTCCTCCGACGCGACGACGGCCCCGTTCTTCGACGCGCTCGAACGGGCGGTTGAGCGCGGCGTGGCCGTCAAGGTCCTGTTCGACCACATCGGCTCGCTGCGGACCCCGAAGTACCGCCGGACGCTCCGCCACCTGCGGCGGATCGGGGTGGAGTGGCACCCCATGCTGCCCGTGCAGCCGTACCGCGGGCGCTACCAGCGGCCCGACCTGCGCAACCACCGCAAGCTCCTCGTGGTCGACGGCGACGTGGCGTTCGTCGGCTCGCAGAACCTCATCGACCGCTCGTACGACAAGCGCTCGAACCGCCGCCGCGGCCTGCAGTGGCAGGAGCTCATGGTCCGCTTCGAGGGGCCGATCGTCGGCGGCGTGAACGCCCTCTTCGTCACGGACTGGTTCTCCGAGACCGACGAGGAGCTCGCGGGGGAGATCGGGCCGGTCGACCCGCGCGAGGCGCTGACGTCCCTGGAGTGCCAGGTCGTGCCGAGCGGCCCGGGGTTCGACGGCGAGAACAACCTCAAGCTCTTCAACGCGCTGCTCTACAACGCGGCGGAGCGGATCTCGATCACCTCCCCGTACTTCGTCCCGGACGAGTCGCTGCTCGAGGCCGTGACGACCGCCGCGCAGCGGGGCGTCCACGTCGAGCTCTTCGTCTCGGAGATCGGCGACCAGCCGCTCGTCTTCCACGCCCAGCGCTCGTACTACGAGGCGCTCCTGCGCGCGGGGATCCGCATCTGGCAGTACCCCGCGCCGTACATCCTCCACGCGAAGCACCTCACGGTCGACGACGACATCGCGGTCATCGGCTCGAGCAACATGGACATGCGGTCGTTCGGCCTGAACATGGAGCTCTCCGTCCTCGTGCACGGCGAGACGTTCGCCTCCGAGCTGCGGGCGGTCGAGGACCACTACCGGTCGATCAGCACCGAGCTGACGCTCGAGGCGCACCTGGGTCGCAACCCCGTGGCGAAGGTCGTCGACAACCTCGCGCGGCTGACCTCCGCGCTGCAGTAGGCCGCGAGGCCGGGGCGGCGCCGGGGGCGACGCCCGGGGCCCGGCGCGTCCCCGGCGCCGCAGAGGGCGGCGAGGGCGACGACGCCGGGGTTCGGCGGGCCGGGGACCGCCGGTAGGGTCACGGCGTGCGCGGGCGCCTCCCCACGTCGGCGGACGCACCGCCCACGGACGACCTCGAGACGCCGCCGAGCCGCGCGTCCCGCGGCCTGCGCGGGCTGACCGCGGCCCTGCGCCGCGTCGTCACGAGCGACGGCGTGGTCGTCCGGGTGATGGGCGCCGTGCTCGTCGTCGTCCTGCTCGTCGCGAACTTCGTCTCGGCCGGCATCACGATGCTCCTCGTCGTGTTCGTCGTGCCCGGCCGGGCGACGGACGCCGCCCGGGACGCCCTCGGCAGCAACGCGTGGTTCCTGCTGGGCTTCATGCTCGTCGTGATCCCGTGGGTCCTCTGGTGGTCCGAGCGCGCCATCGGGTCGGTCACCCGCTGGATCGCGTCGGACCGCGAGGCCCGTCCCGAGGAGGTCCGTCAGCTCCTCCGCGCGCCGCTGCGGGTGCTCGTGATGCTCGGGGCCGCGTGGACGCTGGCCGCCGTCCTCTTCAGCCTGTTCAACGTCTGGAAGTCCGACGCCGACGGGCCGACCACCGCGCTCCTGGCCCTGCGCGTCTACCTCGTCACCCAGCTCACGGGCCTGACCATGGCGGCCTTCGGCTACCTCGTCACGGAGCGGCTCCTGCGCCCGGTCGCCGCGATCGCCCTGCAGGCCGGCGGCCTGGACCGGGCGGTGCTGCCGGGCGTCACGCGCCGCCAGCTCCTGGGCTGGGCGACCGCGACGGGCGCCCCGGTCGTCGGCCTCGTCGTGATCGGCGTCCTCGTGACGATCGACGACGAGGGCGTCACGGCCGACCGCATGGCGCTGGCGATGATGGTGCTCGGCGGGGTGGCGCTCGTCTTCGGGCTCGCCGTCGAGCTGCTCGCCGCCCGCGCGGTCGCCGACCCGGTCCGGACCGTGCGCCGCGGCATGGAGTCCGTCCGGCAGGGCAGCCTGGACGCCCGCATCCCCGTCTACGACGCCAGCGACCTCGGCCGGCTCCAGGACGGCTTCAACAAGATGGCCACCGGCCTCGAGGACCGCGCGCGGCTGCGCGACCTCTTCGGCCGGCACGTGGGGGAGGACGTCGCCCGCGCCGCGCTGGACCAGGAGGTCCGCCTGGGCGGCGAGGCGCGCGAGGTCTGCGCGCTCTTCGTCGACATCGTCGGCTCGACCTCGCTCGCCGCGGAACGCTCGCCGGACGAGGTCGTCACGGCGCTGAACCGCTTCTTCACCGTCGTCGTCGAGACCGTCGACGAGCACGGCGGCTGGGTCAACAAGTTCCAGGGCGACGCGGCGCTCGTCGTCTTCGGGGCGCCCGTCGCCCAGGACGACGCGCCCGACCGCGCGCTGCGGGCCGCGCGCGTGCTCGCCGAGCGCCTCCGCGACCAGGTGCCCGAGCTGCGCGCAGGCGTCGGCGTGAGCGGCGGCACGGCCGTCGCCGGCTACGTCGGCGCGGAGCAGCGCCTGGAGTACACGGTGATCGGCGACCCGATCAACGAGGCCGCCCGGCTCACCGAGGTCGCGAAGGAGACCGACGCGATGACCGCCGCCGCGGGCCGTCTCGTGGAGCGCGCGTCCGCGGCGGAGCGCCGCCGCTGGGTCCTCGAGCACCGCGAGACCCTGCGCGGGCGGGCCGAGGACACCGACGTGATGGTGCCGCGGCCCGACGACGCCGACTGAGCCCCCGGGGCCGCGCGACGCCCACAGGTACCCGACCGCCGGGCCCCCCAACCGGACGCGTCGCCCCTGCTCCGGGCGGCACATCCGCCCGCCGGACCGCTGGCCGACGGGCGCAACGGGCCGTGCCGCGCGGCCCGTTAGTGTCGTGCCCGATGCCGACGGGACCGTCTTTGTCGTACCGGGGCCCCGAGGGGATCTACGACGAGGCCGTGAAGGCCTCCGGAGCCCCTCGCGACCACGTGACCCAGCTCATGGAGGCCGTGGGCGCGCTCGAGCCCGAGCAGCTCTCCGCGCTCGGGCGCCGCCGCGACGCGAACTTCATCCAGGCCGGCATCACGTTCGACACGATCGGACCGGACGGGCAGGCCGTCGACCGCCCGTTCCCGCTCGACCTCGTCCCGCGCGTCATCGACGCGGACGAGTGGTCGACGATCAAGCGCGGCCTCGCCCAGCGCATCCGCGCGCTGAACCAGTTCATCGACGACGTCTACCATGGCCGCGAGATCGTCCGCGAGGGCCTGATCCCGTGGCGCCTGATCGTCTCGCGCTCCCACTTCGCCCGCCAGGTCGACGGCGTGCGGCCCCCCGGCGGCGTCTACACGCACATCGCCGGCCTCGACCTCGTCCGCGACTCCGACGGCACGTGGCGCGTGCTCGAGGACAACGTCCGCACCCCGTCGGGCATCTCGTACGTCCTGGCCAACCGCCAGGCGATGACCCGCCTGGCGCCGCGGCTGTTCTCGGGCTACCGCGTCCGGCCCGTCGACCACTACCCCCAGGTCCTGCTCGAGGCCCTGCGCGCGGTCGCCCCGGCCGACGAGGGCGAGGCCACCGTCGTCGTCTGGACCCCGGGCCCGCTGAACCCCGCGTACTTCGAGCACGCGTTCCTCGCCCACCAGATGGGCGTCGAGCTCGTGCAGGCGTCGGACCTCGTCGTGCGCGGAGACGTCTGCTACATGCGGACGACCCGCGGCCTCGAGCGCGTCCACGCGATCTACCGGCGCCTGGACGACGAGTTCTGCGACCCGCTCGACTTCCGCCCGGACTCCGTCATCGGCGTCCCGGGCCTCCTGCGCGCCTACCGCTCCGGCACCGTCGCGGTGGCCAACGCGTTCGGCACCGGCGTGGCGGACGACAAGGCGATCTACCCCTACGTCCCGGACATGATCCGGTTCTACCTGGGGGAGGAGCCGATCCTGCAGAACGTCCCGACCTACCGGATGGACCGCCCGGACGACCTCGCGCACGTCATGGACCACCTCGACGAGCTCGTGGTCAAGCCGACGAGCGAGTCGGGCGGCAAGGGCGTCGTGATCGGCCCGCACGCGACGAAGGCCGAGCTCGACCAGCTCCGCAAGGACGTCATGGTCAACCCGGCCAAGTGGATCGGCCAGGAGGTCGTGAAGCTCTCGACGGTCCCCACGGTCCTCGAGGACGGCAGCCTCTCGCCCCGTCACGTCGACCTGCGGCCCTTCGCGGTCTTCGGGGAGACGATCCGCGTCATCCCCGGCGGCCTGACGCGCGTCGCGATGACCCCGGGCTCCATGCTCGTCAACTCCTCCATGGGCGGCGGCTCGAAGGACACCTGGGTCCTCGAGTCCGACTCGCCCGAGCCCGATCCGGAGGCCGCGGACCAGCCGTCGCAGGGCGAGCGGCTGCTCCCGTCCCTCCCCGAGGTCCGCTGGGACTCCGCCTGGGTCGGCCAGAGCCAGCAGCAGCAGCAGGGCGGGGCCGTCGGCGCGCAGTCGCAGACCGCCGGGGGCGGGCAGGCGCAGCGCCAGGGCCCGCCCGCGCCCGTCCCGACCCGCGACATCACGACCGGAGAGGACGCCTGATGCTCGCCCGCATCGGCCACGAGCTCTACTGGCTCGGCCGCTACGTCTCCCGCGCGGAGCACACCTCGCGCATGCTCGAGGGCGTCTTCGCCGCCGACCTGCAGGGCCGGCCGGACGACCCCGTCGGCGTCAACCTCTCCTGGGGCCCCGTGATGGCGATCATGGGCGCGGAGTGGGACGGCCGCCGCGTCGCCGCCGCCGACGCCCTGCAGCGCCTCATGCTCGAGCCGACGCAGGACGCCTCCGTCGTCGCCTGCGTCCGGCGGGCTCGCGAGAGCGCCAAGGCCCTGCGCGACGTCGTCCCGCAGGACATGTGGGAGGCCATCAACACCCTCTCGCTCGAGCTCATGGCCGTCTCGCCCGACGCGCTCCTGCACGACCCGTCCAAGGCCTTCCGCGCCGTCCGCGAGCGGTGCACGCTCTTCTGGGGCCTCGTCGGCCGCACGATGCTGCGCGACGAGGCCAGCGCCTTCCTGGCCGCCGGCGAGCGGCTCGAGGGCGCCTCCGTCCTCCTGCGCATGCTCCGCGTCGTCCTCCCCGCGGGGGACGTCCGCACGGGCGACGACGGCGAGAGCGACGGCCAGGCCCACGCGCTGCTGCGCGCCGTCGGCGGCGAGCAGGCCTTCCGCCGCGCCGCCGCCGGCCCGCCGGACACGCCGCACGTCGCGCGCTTCCTGCTGTTCGAGCGGGACTACCCCAACGCGGTCGCCGCCCACGTCGCCTCCGTCCTCGAGGCGATCGACCAGGCCGACGTCGCCTCGCGCTCCAGCCCGCCGGTGCTCCGGCTCTCGCGGCTGGCCGCCGACCTCGACTTCCACCGGCGCAGCCTCGCCTTCGCGGACCGCAACGTGCTGGTCGAGCAGAGCGTCGTCATCCAAGGCGAGCTCGACGCCGTCGACCGCGACATCTCCGAGCGCTACTTCGCCGGAGCCCTCCGACCCACCGCCTTCAGCGTCGCCTAGGGCGACCCGACGACGGAGAGACCCCACACCGTGCACTTCGGCATCGACTACGTCACCGAGTACCGCTACGACGGCGAGGTGATCGACAACCTCAACGCGCTCCGCGCCCGCCCCGCGACGACCGCGCACCAGCGCTGCGACGAGTTCCACGTCCGGACGGACCCCGAGACGCGCCTGCACCGCTACGTGGACTACTTCGGCGCGGAGGTCGTGGAGTTCGGCATCGACCGGCCGCACGACCACCTCGCCATCGAGGTCCGCGCCCGCGTCACCACCACGGACCCGGACGAGCCGCCGGAGGCGCCCTGGGAGGCCCTGCGGACCACGGCCTACGAGACCGCGGCGGGCGAGTTCCTGCTGCCCACGGGCCAGGAGCCCAAGCCCGAGCGCATCGCCGACCTCGTCGAGACGACGCGGGCGACCTCACCGCTGGCCACCCTGCGCCTCCTGAGCGAGCTCCTGCGCGACCGGTTCGTCTACGACACGGAGACGACCTTCGTGGGCTCGACGATCGACGACCTGCTCGACCAGGGCGGCGGCGTCTGCCAGGACTTCGCGCACCTCGGGACGGTGCTCCTGCGGGCGCACGGGATCGCCGCGCGCTACGTGTCGGGCTACCTGTGGGCCGCGGACTCCGAGGGCGGCGCCGACTCCATGGAGGTCGCCACCCACGCGTGGGTCGAGGCGCTCCTGCCGGGGACCGGCGGCCGCGACGAGCCCGTCTGGGTGGGGGCGGACCCCACGAACGGCGTGCTGGCCGGCGCGACCCACGTCAAGATCGGCCACGGCCGCTTCTACCAGGACGTCCCGCCCGTCCGCGGGGTCTACCGCGGCCAGGCGATGGCGGAGCCGGGCGTCCGGGTCACGATGACCCGCCTCGAGCCGCAGGCCAGCCCGCGGGCCTGATCCCGGGTCTCCGGAGGCCCCCTCGGACGTCCGAGGGGGCCGCCGGCCGGGGGCGGGGGACGGCGCGGGACGCGCTTCGCTATTCTCCCCCGCCGGACCTGCCTCGCGTAGGTCCGTTTCGTCCGGGCGGCCTCACCGCTGCCTGGAAGCCTTCGACTCGCATCGCGTACGGGAGCCCACATGGCCCGCGGAGATGTTCGCGTCGCAGCCACTCTCGCCTGCGAGACGTGCAAGCGACGGAACTACCAGACCAAGAAGAACAAGCGCAACACGCCCGACCGGCTGACCATCAG
>WLOB01000212.1 GCA_009699505.1 Actinomycetota bacterium
GCCTGCACGAACGGCAGGAAGCCCGACGCCGTGTAGTGGTTCTCGCCCGTGGCGATCCGGACGGACCGGCGGGCGGCGCGCAGCATCGCATGGCCCTCGATGTCGTCGATGTCGATGGGCTCCTCGAACCAGTAGACCCCGGCCTCCTCCAGCACCGGCAGCATCGCCAGCGCGTCCGTGCGCGACAGCGCCTGGTTGCCGTCGACGAGCAGGTCGTTGTCGGGGCCGATCGCCTCGCGGATGGCCAGGACGCGCTCGGCGTCCTTGCGCGGCTCGCGGCCGACCTTCAGCTTGACGGCGGTGAAGCCGCGGTCGATCCAGGAGCGCGCCTCCTCGGCCGCCTGCTCCGGGGTGAGCTTCCAGTAGATCGACGAGGCGTAGGTCCGGACGCCCTGGGCGTGGTACAGCCCTCCGAGGAGCTCGTACAGCGGCAGGCCGGCGGCCTTGCCGCGCAGGTCCCAGAGCGCCATGTCGACGCCGGAGAGGGCGGCGACGCCGACCCCGCGGGTGCCGAGGTTGCGGGTGACCTCGCCGACGTAGACGTGGTTCCAGAGGCGGCTGTGCTCGCCGAGCTCCTCCCCGATCAGGTGCGGCCCGATCACGTGCTCGACGATGCGGCCGAGCACGGCCAGGTCGTACGGGCCGGACGGCGAGCCGAAGCCGACGAGGCCCGAGTCCGTCTCGATGCGCACGAGGCACATCTGGCGCATGAGCTTCAGCCCGGCGCCGGACTCGACCCGGAGCTCCTCCGGGATCGGGGTGTTGAGCAGGTTGGCGGTGACGCTGACGATCTTCACGAGAGGAGACCTCCGATCTTGCCTCCGTCGACGAGCACGGTGGTGCCCGTCATGTACGAGGCGTCTGGTGAGCACAGGAAGCCGACGACCGCGGAGAACTCCTCCGGAGTCCCGTAGCGGCCGGCGGGGATCGACGCGCGCGACTTCGCGGCGACGTCGTCGACGGTGGAGTCCAGGCGCTTCGCGGCGGCGGCGTCGAGCTCCCCGACGCGGTCCGTGGCGATGCGGCCGGGGGCGACGCAGAGGACGCGGACGCCGTCGCCGGCGAGCTCCGCGGCGGCGGTCTTCGCCAGCGCGGTGACGGCGGAGCGCATCGCGTTGGAGGCCACGAGGTTCGGGATCGGCTCGAGGACGCCCGAGGACGTGAGGAAGACGACCACGCCCGAGCCGCGCTCGCGCATCGGCGCGTCGATCCCCGCGAGCAGCTCGTAGGCGGGTCGGAGCATCGAGGCGTACGCGCCGTCGAGGCCCTCGACCCCGAGCCTGGCGACCGGCCCGGGCGGCGGGCCGCCGCCGTTGAAGATCACGACGTCCGGCACGGAGCCGTGACGCGCGGCGAGCTCCTCGAGCCCCCGGGTCACGACGAGCGGCTCGGAGAGGTCCATCGGCAGGACGTCGACCTCGCCGAGCTCCGACAGCGCGGCGTGCGCGGCGTCGAGCCGCTCGCCCGGCCGCGCCGAGATCGTGACGGCCAGGCCCTGGCCCAGCAGCCGCTCCGCGACGGCGCGGCCCAGGCCGCGCGACGCCCCCATGACCCACGCCCTGCGCGGTGTGGTCCCGTCGCTCATCCCCGCACCTCCGGCCCCGCGGGCCCGCCAGTCGTTCGCTCCATGGGATGAACCTACACTGTTCTGAACACCTGATGTGCTGAGTTTCAATCGTTCCTTCCGGGACGATTCGCGCGCCGCGCCTCCCCGGGGTAGGTTGCGACCGCTGCACGCGCGCGATGCGCCGACCACCGAGAGGGTCCGATGTCCGACACCACCTGCCACATGTCGATCTCGCTGGACGGCTTCGTCGCCGGTCCCGACCAGAGCGCGGAGCACCCGCTCGGGAAGCGCGGCAGGGAGCTGCACGGCTGGCACATCGGCGACCCGCGCGCGACCGCGGCGGACGAGACCGCCGCCGGCTGGCTCATGCGGCCGCGGGGCGCCTACGTCATGGGCCGCAACATGTTCGGTCCGATCCGCGGGGCGTGGGACGAGGACTGGCAGGGCTGGTGGGGCCCCGAGCCGCCGTACCACGCGCCCGTCTTCGTCCTGACCCACCACGAGCGCGAGCCGCTGCGGATGGAGGGCGGCACGACGTTCCACTTCGTCACGGGCGGCTTCGACGACGCCTACGCGCAGGCGCTCGAGACGGCCGGCGACCGCGGCGTCGACATCGCCGGCGGCGCCTCCACGGTCCGCCAGGCCCTGATCGCCGGGGTCGTCGACGAGCTCACGCTGGACATCGCCCCGTGCTCCTCGGCTCGGGCGAGCGGATCTTCGACGGGGTGCAGACCTTCGCCATGGAGCCCGTCGAGGTGCTCCACTCGCCGCTCTCGACGCACGTGCGGTACCGCCGGGCCGGCTGAGGCGCGGACGCCCCCGGGGCGCGCGGCGGCGGTGGCCCTTCGACCGGCGGGGCGACCTGCGCCCGGTCGGGGCGCGGCGACCGCCGGGGGCCTGCGACCTCCTCAGTCCGCCGCGGACGCCGCGGACGGCGGCGTCGGCGTGCCCTTGAGCACGGACTCGTGGTGCCGGCCCATCATCTCGAAGAGGGTCTGGCGGGTCGCCTCGGCGTCCCCGGACTCGATGGAGTCGACGAGCCGACGGTGCGACTCCAGGCTGGCCTCGAGGCCGCCGGGCCGGCCGGCGGCGATCGTCGAGGAGAGCTCCATGTTCTCGCGGATCATGGAGCGGATCTGCTCGACGGCCTGCCGCAGGAAGCGGTTCTGCGCGGCGTCGGCGATCGCCATGTGGAGCGCCATGTCGGCGTCCGCGTAGGCGGCGACGTCGTCGACGGCGGCGGCCATCGCGTCGAGGCACCCGCGCAGGCGGGTGACGTCGTCGGCCGACGCGCGCTCGGCGGCCATCGGCCCGAGCTGCAGCTCCACGATCTCGCGGGCCTCGATGACCTCCTCGACCTCGCGGCGCGTGAGCCGCGTGGCCGACCCGGCGAACGCGAACGACGCGCCGCGCTCCTGGACGTAGGTGCCGCGGCCGGCGCGCGTCTCCACGAGGCCCTCGCTGGCGAGCATGCTGATCGCCTCGCGGACGGAGGACAGCCCGACGGAGAACATCGCCGCGAGCTCGCGGTGCCCGGGGAGCCGCGCGCCCGTGGGCAGGTTGCCGTCGCGGATCTGCTCGCGCAGCTTCTCCGCGACGCTCTCCGAGAGCTTCTCGCGGCGCAGCGGGGCGAAGCCGGGTCCGGCGGGGGTCTCGGTGCTCACGATCGGTCCAGGCTAGCAGCGGTCATCGGGTCCTCCGACCTTCAGATGTACGGGCTCCACGTGCCCCGGACGGGGCGACCCCACTCCTGCGGGGCGGGCCCGGCGACGCTCCCCCGAGGCCGCCGGACCGGCGCATCAATGGTGCGCCCAGCCGCCGTCGACCTCGAGCATCTGCCCCGTGATGAACGAGGAGCGGTCCGACGCGAGGAACGTCACCGCGTCGGCGAGGTCCTCCCCCGTGCCGCGGCGCTTGAGCGACTGCTGGTCGATGACGTGCTGCGAGTACCCCTCGGGATCGGGGTGGATCGTCTCGCCGCCCGTCGGGAACGCGCCCGGCGAGACGGTGTTGACCCGCACGTTGTGGACGCCGACCTCGCGGGCCAGCGCACGCGTGAACCCGACCATCCCGCCCTTCGAGGTGACGTAGGGCAGGATCAGCGGCATCCCCACCAGGAAGGTGATGGAGCCGATGTTGACGATGGACCCGCCGCCGCGGCCGGCCATCACGGGCACGACCGCCTTGCTCATCACGAAGAGCGACCGCAGGTTCGTGTCGAGGACGCGCGAGAACTCCTCGACGTCGTACTCGTCCCACTTCTTCGACGGGTAGATCGCCGCGTTGTTCACGACGACGTCGATCCCGCCGAAGGCCTCCGTCGCCGTCTCCACGACGCCGTCGGCGAAGTGCGGATCGGAGACGTCGGCCAGGTGGGCGACGGCCTCGCCGTGCGCCGAGAGGCGCTCGATCAGGGCGGCGGAGCGCTCGGGGTTGCGGTCGACCGCGACGACGCGGGCGCCCTCGCGGAGGAGCCCGACGAGCATCGACTCGCCCAGTCCCCCGCCGGCGCCGCCCGTCACGACGGCGACCTTGCCCTCAAGCCGCAGATCCACTCAGGCTCCTCACGCCGAGCTCGTCCAGGATGCGGGCGGAGGACTCGTAGGCCTCCTCGACCCAGGCGACGATGTTCGCCGGGTCCGGCGAGTACTCGAGCTCGAGGGCGACGGTCGCGTCGTCCAGGCCCGTGTCGATGACGGCCTGCAGGTACTCCTTGATCGGCGTCTTGCCGCGGCCGGGCGGCAGGTCGCCGTGGACCTCGCCGTCGCAGTCCGACAGGTGCACGTGGCCGATCATGCCGGTCATGAGCGCGACGTCGGAGAACTCCGTCCTCGCGAGGTGCAGGTGCGAGATGTCGGCGTTGGCCTTCACGCGCGGGTGCCCGACGTCCTTGACGAAGCGCACGAGCTCCGGGACGTCCTTCACGAGCGCCTGCGTGAACGGCTCGAGCTCGATGACGAGGTCGACGCCGGCGGCGTCCGCGTCCTGGGCCAGGGTCTTCACGTTGTCGACGGCGATCTGCCAGACGCCGTCCTTCGGGATGACCTCGTCGTCCCAGTAGTACTCGCCGATGACGAGCACGACGTTGCGCGCGCCGTAGAGCTTCGCCTGCTCGATGTAGGCCCGGCCGCGGTCGAGCGCGAAGCGCTGCACGGACGGGTTGAAGTCCACGAGCGCGAAGTTCACGCACACGCAGGAGCGGATCGGCAGCTCGAGCTCGTCGGCGAGCTCCTTGATCCGCGCCTGCTCCTCCTTCGTCATGTCGAGGGGGTCCTCGAAGATGTCGTAGGAGTCGAAGCCGATCTCCTTGACCTTGCGCATCCCCTCCTCGCGCCCGACCGGCGTCCCGTCCCACACGCCGCTGATGATCCCCAGCTCCAGCTTCGCCATGCGAAAGCTCCCTTCTGATCCGTCGCTCAGGACGCCGCGGTCGCGGCGCCGGTGGAGGCGGCCACGAGGCCGCCGGTGATCTCCTCGACGCGCACGAGGCGCTTCTCCTCCATGGAGCGGTAGCCCGCGTCCAGGAGGGCCAAGGTCTGCAGGTTGTCCCGCCCCGAGATGCTCAGGGGCGCGCCCTGGGTGGCCCCGATCAGCTCGCCCATCGTGCCTGCGAAGGCGTCGGGGAACCACACCTCGGGCCACACGGGCTCGATGATCTGGTTCGGCCGCTTCGTCGACGCGAAGCGCATCGTGCTCGGCGTGCGGTTCGGGTAGCTCGGCCACCCGATCGTGCCCCAGGCCACGCCCTCCGTGCCCTCGACGCGCCACTTGATGTAGACGTCGCCCTCCGAGCCCTCGCGGACCGGACCGGTCCAGACGTCGTCCCAGGCGCTCGCGCGCAGGCCGTCGTCCCACTCGAGGATCGACAGGCAGATGCCGTCGCGGTGCTCGAAGCTCGTCCGCGGGTCGGTGCGGGCCGAGACGTAGATCCCGTCGGGGTCGCCGAGCAGGTAGCGGAACGCGTCGAGGTGGTGGATCGACATGTTCTGCAGCGTCAGGCGGTCCGTGCCCTCGAGGAACGGCTGCCAGTGCGGGATCGCCCGCATCTCGATCGTCGCCAGCACCGGCGTGCCGAGCTCGCCGCGGTCCAGGAGCGTCTTCACGGCGCGGATGGACTGGTCGAAGCGCATGTTCACGTTGACCGCCAGCGGCGTGCCGGCGGCCTCGCAGGCCTCGACGGTGCGCAGCCCGGTGGCGTGGTCGACGGCCATCGGCTTCTGCGCGAGCACGCCGCGGACGTGCGGCTGCTCGGCGGCGGCCGCGACGATCTCCGGCTGCAGGGCCGGCGGGAACGCGACGTCGATGATCTGGAGGCGCTCGTCCGCGACGAGCTCCTGCCAGGTGTCGTGGACCGTCGGGATGCCGTGGCGGGACGCCACGTCGCGGGCCCGCTCGGGCGACCGCGACGCGATCGCCTGCACGTTGAAGCCCGCCTCGCGGTAGGCCACGAGCTGGATGTCGTCGACGATGAACCCCGCCCCGACGACGCCGATGGGCGCGCTGCGATCGGCCGGCAGCTGCGGCATGTGGGCCAGATCGAGATCGTGCGGCATGTCCCCTCCCCCTCCGGAAACCGGAATCAACTGTTCAGAGCACCTGAACTTCAGGTATCTCTATCCGACCGGTTCGGGGGGTGTCAAGGCCAATCGCCGGATGCGCCGGGGAGGAGGGCCTGCGGGGGCTCGACACGACCCGACGGACGGGCCCGCGCGGCCGGAGGACGGGTTCCGCGGCCACCCGTCGGTCGCCCGCCCCGCGGTCCGGACGGGACGGCCGGCGGGCCCGGGACGACGCCGAGCCGGGCCTCCCGGCCCGGCTTGCTTGACCGTCGTACGGGCCGCGCACGGGGCGCGGCCGGGATCCTGCGGGCGGCCGGCGCCCGCGGGGCCCGCTACCGCGTGTAGGCCGCGGGCACGCCGCCGTCGACGTTCAGGATGTTCCCCGTCGACTTGCCCGACCGCGCCTCGGAGGCGAAGTGCAGCGTCGAGGCCGCGATGTCCTCCGGGAGGATCAGGACCTTCAGCGTGTTGCGCTGGCGGTAGTGCTCCTCGAGCTCCGCGGGGTCCAGGCCGTAGTTCGCGGCCCGCTCCTCGCGCCAGTTGCCCTGCCAGATCTTCGAGCCGCGCAGGACGGCGTCCGGGTTGACCGTGTTGACGCGGATGCCGTCGGCACCGCCCTCCTCGGCCAGGCAGCGCGCCAGGTGCAGCTCGGCGGCCTTCGCGGAGGAGTACGCCGAGGCGTTCTTGCCGGCGACGAGCGAGTTCTTCGAGGAGATGAAGACGACGGAGCCGCCCGTCCCCTGCTCGCGCATGATCCGGAAGGCCTCCTTCGACACGAGGAAGTACCCCGTGCCGAGGATGCGGTGGTTGCGCTCCCACTCCTCGAGCGTCGTGTCCTCGATCGCGGAGCTCGACGCGATGCCGGCGTTGCTTACGAGGATGTCGACGCCGCCGAACTTCCGGACGGCCTCGCGGTAGGCGTGCGCGACGGACTCCTCCGAGGTGACGTCGCCGCCGATGCCGATCCCGAGCGGGCCGGCGGCCTCGGTGGCGCCGCCCTCGTCGAGGTCGAACCCGGCGACCACGGCGCCGGCCGCCGTCAGCTCGGCGGAGATCGCGCGGCCGATGCCGCCGCCGGCGCCGGTGACGAACGCGACCTTGCCCTGCAGCTCGCCGGGCGCGGGCGCCAGGGAGAGCTTGTAGAGCTCGAGCGGCCAGTACTCGACGGCGAAGCTCTCGTCGGCGGTGAGCGAGACGAA
>WLOB01000213.1 GCA_009699505.1 Actinomycetota bacterium
ACCCCGCCATGAGGTACAGCGCGACGAAGATCCAGAGCAGCCAGGAGAACCCGGCGACGATCGGGACGCCGAAGAGGCGCCCGAGGTGGAGCTGCCCGCCCATGCTCAGCCGACGTCCGCGACGGAGCGCGGCGCCTCGCCCACGTACTTCGCGGTCGGGCGGATCAGGCGGCCCTCGCGCTTCTGCTCGAGGATGTGCGCGGACCAGCCGGCCACGCGCGCGCAGGTGAACAGCGGCGTGAAGAGCGGTGCGGGGACGTTGGCGCTGTCCAGGATGACGGCGGACCAGAACTCGACGTTCGTGGCGAGGACGCGGTCGGGGCTGCGGGCCTGCAGCTCGCCGAGGGCGGCCTCCTCGAGCGCCGCGGCGGCCTCGTAGCGCGGCGCGTCGATCTCCTTCGCGGTGCGACGCAGGACGCGCGCCCGCGGGTCCTCGGCGCGGTAGACGCGGTGCCCGAAGCCCATGAGCCGCTGGCCCTTGTCGAGCGCGCCCTTGACCCAGGCGAGCGCGTCGCCGGACTGCTCGACGCCCTCGAGCATCGCGAGGACCCGCGACGGCGCACCGCCGTGCAGCGGGCCGGACAGCGAGCCGACGGCGCTCGAGAGCGCGGCCGCGACGTCCGCGCCGGTCGAGGCGGTGACGCGCGCCGTGAAGGTCGACGGGTTCATCCCGTGCTCGGCGGCGGAGATCCAGTACGCGTCGATCGCCTTGGCGTGGACGGGGTCGAGCTCGCCGCGCCAGCGGATGAGGAACCGCTCGGCGACGGTCGCGCCCTCGCGGATGGCGGCCTGCGGCACGGGCGGACGGCCGCCGCCGCGGGCGGACTGCGCCACGAACGACAGCGCCATCACCGAGGCGCGGGCCAGCTCGTCGCGGGCCTCCTCGTCCGTGGTGTCGATGAGCGGCCGGAAGCCCCACTCGGGGGCCAGCATCGCCAGCGCCGCCTGCACGTCGACCCGCGGATCGCCGGAGCGCACCGTCAGCGGGTGCGGCTCGGCGAACGGCAGCCCGCGGCCGAAGGTCCCGTCGACCAGGAGCCCCCAGACCTGCTCGTAGGGGACGTGGCCCACGAGGTCCTCGATGTCGACCCCGCGGTAGCGGAGCGCGCCGCCCTCCTTGTCGGGCTCGGCGATCGTGGTGGCGAAGGCCACCACGCCCTCGAGCCCGGAACGCACGTCGTCGGTCATCTCTCGTCCTCCGGTCGCTTCCGTCCTGCTCCGGGCACGATACGCGAGGGACCGGGGCCGACCGGGCGATCGACGGCGTCCGCGCGCGGCCGGGCGCCCCGCGGGGGCCCGGGAGGCCCGCGCTACCGTGGGCCGATGTCGCCCGACGCCTCGCTCCTGCTGCGGCCCGCGACCGAGCTGGCGGCGCTCGTCCGGGCCGGCGAGGTGACCGCGGTCGAGCTGACCGCCCTCGCGCTCGACCGGATCGAGGCGGTCGACGGGCACGTCAACGCGTTCGTCGACCGGTGGGCGGACGACGCGCTGCGGACCGCGGGCGAGATCGGTCCGGGCGACCCGCGGCCGTTCGCCGGCGTGCCGACGGCGATGAAGAACAACCGGGCGGTGCGGGGCCGGCGGCTCACCCACGGGTCGGGGATCGTCGACCTGGTCGCGCCGGAGGACCACGGCGTCACGCGCCGGGTCGAGGACGCCGGCTTCGTGCTGCTCGGCGCCACGAACCTGCCGGAGTTCTCGATCACCCCCGTCACGCGCGGCCGCCGCTTCGGCGCGGTCCGCAACCCGTGGGACCCCGGGCGGACCGCCGGCGGGTCCTCGGGCGGCGCCGCGGCGGCGGTCGCGGCGGGGATGCTGCCGATCGCCCACGGCAACGACGGCGGCGGGTCGCTCCGGATCCCCGCGGCGTCGTGCGGGCTCGTGGGGCTGAAGCCCTCGCGGGGGCGCGTGACGCTCGCCCCCGACCTGGGCTGGCACCTCCTGGCGACGGACGCCATGCTCGCGCGGACGGTCCTCGACGTCGCGGCGGCGCTCGACGTGCTGGCCGGTCCGGTCCCCGGCGACCTGTCGCCGCTGCCGGCCGTCGCGCCCGGCACCTTCGCGCAGGCCGCTCGCCGCGGCGCCGCCGCCGGGCCGGGGCCGCTGCGCATCGCCCTGACGCTCGACCCGGTGTTCGAGCACGAGGCCTCGCCGGGGGACGCCGCGGCCGCCCGCGCCACCGCCCGGCGGCTCGAGGCCCTGGGCCACCACGTCGAGGAGGTCGATGCGCCGTGGCGGATCCCCGGGTTCCTCGACCTGTTCACGGTCGGCTTCGGCGCCGGCGTGGGCGCCGGGGTCCGCCTCGCCGGCCGGGCGCGCGGCCGGGACGTGGAGGCGCACGAGGTCGAGACCCTGACGTGGGCGCTCTACACCCAGGCGCTCGAGCGCCCCGCGGTCGACCACGTGATCGCCGACGCGGAGATCCAGGGCGTCGCCCGGCGGGTCCTGACGTGGGCCGCGGGCTACGACGCGGTCCTGACGCCGACCCTGGCCACCGCGCCGCCGCCGGTCGACGCGCTGGACCCCGACGGTCCGGACCCCATGGGCGGCTTCCGCGCGGGCGCCGTGTTCAGCCCGTTCGCGGCGATCTGCAACGTCACGGGCCAGCCCGCGATCACGCTGCCCCTGGGCGTGCGCCCGCCGGGGGACGAGGCCGCCGGCCTGCCGGTCGGCTCCCACCTGATCGGCCGACCGGGCGGCGAGGAGGGGCTGCTGGAGCTCGCCGCGCAGCTCGAGGCGGACGCGGGGGCCGCGCCGGTCGCGCCGTCGGCGCTCGCGGGGTGAGCGGCCTCAGCCGCCGAGCGCCTCGACGATGCCGCCGGGACGGACCCCGAGGGCCTCGAGGTCGCGCGTGCCGTGGCGCCCGGCGGTGTCGCACGTGAGGACCCCGAGCTCCTCGCGGTCCGCGGCGCCCGGGCGCTCGAGCACGGCGACCGCGGCGTTCAGCACCCCGGCGGGCAGCCCGACGGTGCGCCGGCGCCGGCCGACGACGGTGTGCAGCGCGGGCACGAGGTCGCGCACCGCGTACTCGTCCGGGCCGGCGAGCTCGTGACGGGCCGGGCGACCGACGGCGGGCGTCGCGCCCTCGACCACGGCGACGATCGCGTCGGCGACGTCGGCCGCGGACACCGGCCGGGAGCGTCCCGGGGACCGCGCGGGCACCGGGACGACCGGCAGCAGCGACAGCGCCTGGGCCCACGACGCCCACCGCTGGCCGCGCGCCAGGATCAGGGACGGCGCGACGACGGACACGCCCATCCCGCCCGTCGCCCCGGCGCCCGCCACGACGCGCTCCCCGACGTCCTTGGCGCGCAGGAACCGGCAGCCGGCCGCCCCGCCGGCCCCGAGCGCCGAGGCGTAGACGAAGTGCTCGACCCCCGCCGCCGCGGCGGCGTCCGCCAGCCGCCAGCTCGCGGTCGCGTTCAGCTCCTCGAGCTGCCCGATCGGCTGGTCGCTCAGCGGGCCGGCGAGGTGGATCACCGTGTCGACGCCGCGGAGCGCACCGCCGGGGAGCCGGTGGTCCGTCAGGTGCCAGAGCGACAGCTGCACGTCCACGCGCCGGGCCCCGAGCCGCGCCGGGTTGCGGACCAGGCAGCGGACGCGGTGCCCGCGGGCGAGCAGCCGGTCGAGCACGCGCCGTCCCGTCGCGCCCGTGGCCCCGGTGAGGAGGATCATCCCTGCAGCGTACGGCCCGCCGCCGTCGGCGTCCGCACCCCGGGCCGGGACGGGGCCGGAACGGCCACCGGAGTTAGGTGCACCGACCTGACAACCCGTCCGGGACGGCGATCACACCGGGAGGACGCGCCGTTATGCTGCGTCGTCGAACACCCCGAAGAACGACTGCTGAGGAACGTCCATGGCCTATGTGATCGCCGAGCCCTGCGTCGGCACGAAGGACAACTCGTGCACCGAGGTCTGCCCGGTCGACTGCATCCACCCGACGCCCGACGAGCCGGACTACGACACGGTGGAGCAGCTCTACATCGATCCGGACGAGTGCATCGACTGCGACGCCTGCGTCGAGGCGTGCCCGGTGGACGCGATCTTCGCCGAGGACCAGATCCCGGACGAGTGGACCTCGTTCGTCGACAAGAACATCAAGTACTTCGAGGCCGCCTGACCCGGCCGGGGCCGGGCGCCCCGGCCACCGGAGGACCAGCTGCACCCACCGGCCGGGACGGCGAACGCCTCCCGGCCGGTGTCGTTCCCGGCCGGTCGGTGCGGGGCCCTACCCGCCGGAGCACGCCGGGCCGGGACGCCGTGACCGCCGCGGTGCCGGCCGCCCCGGCGGTGCCGGGAGCGGGGCCCGGCACGAACCGGGGGTGGGGTCAGTCCTCGAGGGCGACCTCGCGCAGGCCGCCGTCCTCGACCTGGAAGACGAAGCCCCGCACGTCGTCCGTGTGCAGCAGGAACGGGCTGGAGCGCACGCGCCGCAGGGACTGGCGGACGTCCTCCTCGAGGTCGGAGAACGACTCGGGGGACCACGTCGGCTTGTAGCCGGTCTCGGCCTGGAGCTCCGCGTTCAGCTCGTCGTCGGAGAAGGTCTGCATGCCGCAGCCGGTGTGGTGGACGAGCACCACGGAACGGGTCCCGAGCTTGCGCTGCGAGATCGCGAGGGAGCGGATCACGTCGTCCGTGACCACGCCGCCCGCGTTGCGGATGAGGTGCGCGTCGCCGGTCTTCAGGCCGAAGAGCCCGAAGAGGTCCAGGCGGGCGTCCATGCACGCGACGACCGCGACGTGCCGGACCGGGGCGGCCGAGTCGTACGGCTCGTAGCTCTCGGGGAACGCCTTGGCGTTGTCGAGCATCTCGGGGGTGAACGGGGCGGGGGTCTCGTCGGGCATCGGTGAGGGGGTCGGTGTACGGGGCTCCCCGATCCTATGCCGCGACGCCCGGCACCTCTCGGCCGCCGGGCACACAGCGGCCTCAGCCCGGTGTGCGCGGCCCCACGAGGCGCCGCGGGCGCCGACCGGGTGCGCTCCCGGGCAGCTTCCACTGGCGGGACGGGCGCCGGTGCGCCAGCATGTGTCGCGCGCGCCCGCCCCGGTGCGCGGCTCCCCCCAGCCCGTCCCCCGAGGTCCAGATGCCGATCCGTCCCATCCGTCGCGGCCCGTCCGCCGCGAGCGCGTCATCCCGTCCGCGTCCCGTGCGCCACGCGGCCCTCGCTGCGGCGCTCGCCGCCACCGCGCTCACCGCGGCGGCGGCCCCCTCGGCGTCCGCCGCCGTCCAGGACTTCCCCGTCCCGACACCCGACTCCGGACTGAACGACATCGCCACGGGCAAGGACGGCAGCCTCTGGTTCTCGGAGGAGAAGGGCTACAAGGTCGGACGGATCACGACCGCGGGCCAGATCACGGAGTGGACCATCCCGCGCGAGCGGGAGGGCGACACAGACTTCGGGCCGGAGCAGCTGACGGTCGCCGCCGACGGTCGCGTCTGGGTGCTCTCGGACGCCCACTCCTCCGCCTTCGTCATCGATCCGGCGGTCCCGAACACGCCCGTCGGCCGCTACGCCATCGACGGCGACGAGCTCGGCGGCCGTCGCGGCAACGACATCGCGGCGGCGCCCGACGGCACGGTGTGGATCACCGACAGTCTCGGCGACGGCGTCCTGCGCATCGCATCGGACGGTCGCGGGGCGGACACCCGTGGCGGCGCGCCCCAGTGCGACTTCGACGGGATCCTCGCGCCGGGCCCCGACGGGAAGATGTGGTGCGCGGACAGCGGTGGCGGCGATGCGCTGAAGCGGATCGAGCTGGACGGCGTCACGAGCACCGCGATCCCCCTGGCCCCCGGGTTCTCGGTCAGCTCGCTCGCGGCCGGACCGGGCGGCACGATGTGGTTCGGGCGCAACAGCGCGGGCAGCTTCGCGTTCAAGCCCGGGGACGGAGCGGTCGGCTTCGTCGCCCCGGACGGGAACGTCCGCGAGGTCGCGCTCGGCGACCGCGTCGCCCCGACGAGCCTCGCCGCCGGACCCGACGGCGCCATGTGGTTCGGCAGCGCCGGGTTCGACCAGGTGGTCGGCCGCGTCACCACCGCCGGTGCCGTGACGCTGAAGCCCCTCGGGGCCCGCCGCGCCGACGCCGTGGCCTTCGGCGGCGACGGCGCCCTGTGGTTCATCGACGAGAACGCCAACCGCCTCACGCGGATGACCCGCGACGAGGTCGCGGGGTCCGGGCCCGCGCCGGTCGCCGGCACCCCGACGATCCCGGCGGGCACCCTGCGCGCGAGCAAGGGCCGGGTCCCGGTCCGGGTGACGTGCCCGGCCGGCGCCGCCGAGCGCTGCCGCGGCACGGTGCGCCTGCGCACCGCGTCGAAGGTCCGGGTCGGCGGCCGCGGCAGGGCGGCGGTCCGGACGGTCTCCTCCTCGGGGCGCTACACGCTGTCGCCGGGGAGGACCGGCACGATCCGCGTGACGCTCACGTCGACGGGGCGCAAGGTGATCCGCAGGGGCCGGACCGTCCGCTCGGTCGTGGAGGTCACGCCGCGCGGGGCCAGGAAGGTTGCGGCGAAGCGGACGGTCAGGGTCCGCGGCTGACGCCGCGGACCGGCCTCAGGCCATCGGGAGCGAGGCGCCCTTCGGGGCGTTCTGCTCCACCGACAGCATCGGCGGCAGCTCGGCGAGGAGCGGCGGCAGCTCGGGCGTCGAGGCGATGACCGCGCGGGCGACGTGGCGGACGGCCTGAGCGGCCGCGTCGTCGGGGTTCACGGAGACGATCGGCACACCGGCGTCGGCCTGCTCGCGCAGGCCCATCGTCAGCGGCACCTTGCCGAACAGCGGCAGGTCGAGCTCGTCGGCGAGCTCCTGGCCGCCGCCGTCGCCGAAGATCGCGTAGCGCTGGCCGTCCGGGGTGCTGAAGCCGGACATGTTCTCGACGACGCCCAGCAGGCCCAGGTTGACCTTCGTCGCCATCTCGGCGGCGCGGCGCGCGACCTTCTGCGCGGTGTCCTGCGGGGTGGTGACGAGCAGGAACTGGGCCTGGGGCAGCAGCTGCGCGAGCGTCATGGAGACGTCGCCGGTGCCCGGCGGCAGGTCGATCAGGAGGTAGTCGAGCTCGCCCCACTCGACGTCCTCGAGGAACTGGTTCAGCGCCTTGTGCAGCATGGGCCCGCGCCAGACGACGGCGGAGTCCTCCGGCACGAAGAAGCCGATCGACATGACCTTCACGCCCTGGGCCTCGAGCGGGAGGATCTTGCGCTCGGCGGAGACCGGCGGGCGCTCGGCGCCCAGGCCGAACATGCGCGGGATGGAGTAGCCCCACACGTCGGCGTCGAGGACGCCGACCGACTTGCCCTCGGCCGGCAGCGCGG
>WLOB01000214.1 GCA_009699505.1 Actinomycetota bacterium
AACGGGTGACGGCGGCCCGTCCGCGCAGGCCCGGCGCGCCGACCAGGACGTGCTGCGCGTCGCGGTCGCGGCGGTGCAGGAGCGGATCGACCCGCTCGTCGACCGGCTCAGCGGGAGCATCCTGGAGCAGCACCCGGACCTGATCGACCTGACCGACCGGGACGCGGTGGCCGCCGTCCGCGACGCCACCGGGGCGAACGTCGGCGCCATCCTGTCGACGCTGGCGGTCGGCGTGTCGCCGGTGCGGATGGACGTGCCCGACGGGGCGCTGGCGCTCTTGGACCACGTCGCCGTCGAGCCCTCGGCCCTCCCCGCGATGCTGCGGGCGTACCGCATCGGCGGCGCCGGCTTCGAGCAGCTCTGGATCGCCCACCTCGCGGCCTGCGTCGACGACCTGGCGACGTTCGACCGGCTCGTGCGGCGCTCCCTGGACCACGTCGCCGCGTACGTCGACCGGATCTCCGAGGTCATCGCGGAGCGGTGGGAGGACGTGACGCGGGCGGCGGCGCAGGCCGGGCGGCGGCGGGACGCCGCGCTCCGGGCGCTCGCGGCCGGCGAGCCGGTGGACCCGGCCGTGCTCGGCCATCCGACGGACCGGCCGCAGCTCGTCGTCGCGGCGCGTCCCGGGCGGTCCGCCGCGGCGTCGGGCGGGCGCGTCGTCGACCCGGGCGGGTCCGCCCCGCGGGCCGCCGTCGAGCTGGCGGACGGGACGTCGCTCGCCTGGTTCGCGACCGCCGACCCCGAGGGGCTGGAGCGTGCCGCGCACGAGGCCCTGCGCGGCCGGACGGGATGGGCCGTGACGGCGGTCGTGCGCGGCGGCGTCGACGCCATGGCCGCGGCGGGCCCGGACGTGCGCGCCGGCCTCGCGGCGCTCGCGAGCCTGCACCCCGACGGCGCGGTCGCCGCGCACGCGGACGTCGCGGTGCTCGGCGCGCTCCTGCAGGACCGGGGCCGCGCCGAGCGCCTGGTGCACGCGGTCCTGGGGCCGCTCGCGGAGCCCACGCGGCGCAACCTCGACCTGTGCGACACGCTCGCGGCGTACTTCGCGGCCGGCGACCGGAAGGCCGGGACCGCGGCCGTCCTCGGCATCCACGAGAAGACGGTCGCGCACCGCCTGCGCCGCGCCGAGGAGCTCCTCGGGACGCCGGTGGACGCGCGGCGCGCCGCCCTCGAGATCGCCCTCGTGCTGCACCGCGTCGTTGTCCGGTCCGGATAACGGGGCGCGTCGGTCCCGCACTGGTCCCGTCCCCCGCCCGGCGCGAGGGTCGGGGCCATGAACTGGGACGCCATCGTCATCGGATCCGGCCTCGGCGGGATGTCGACCGCCGCGTGCCTGGCGGCGGCCGGCAGGCGGGTGATCGTCGTCGAGCAGCACGAGATGCTCGGCGGCTGCAGCCAGGTCTTCCGCCGGAAGAACCGCTTCGAGTTCGACGTCGGCGTGCACTACGTCGGCGGCGTCGCCCCGGGGTCCGACGGGACCATCGCCACCGTGCTGCGCGGACTCGGCGTCGAGGACCGCATCGCGTGGTCGCGGATGGACGACGCGGGCATGGACACCGTGCGGTTCCCCGACCACGCGTTCCGCGTGCCGACGTCCTGGGACGGCTGGGCGCACGAGCTGGCCGCCGCGTTCCCGGAGGACGCGGCCGGGCTGCGGCGCTGCGTGCAGGAGCTGCGGACCATCGGCGAGGGCGCGGACCGCATCCGCGACGTCCCGCACTCCGTGGGCGTCGTCCTGCCGCTGGCGCGCCGGCCCCGCGAGCTGGCGCGGATCGTGCGCGGGCTGGAGGAGCCGATCGACCGGCTCTTCGGCCGCTGCGGACTGGGCCCGCAGGCCCGTGCCGCCGTCCTGGCGCTCGTCCACCTCCACAACACGCCGCCCGACCGGACGCCCGCGCTGCTCCTCGCGGCGCTGCTGCGGCACTACTTCGCCGACGGCGCGCACTTCCCGACGCTCGGCGGCCAGGTGCTGGCCGCGAACCTGTGCGAGGTGGTCCAGGCGCACGGCGGCACCGTCCGCACGAAGGCGCGCGTGGCATCGATCGACGTCGTCGCAGGCCGCGTCACAGGAATCACGCTGGAGGACGGCGAGCGGCTCCGGGCCGACGTCGTCGTCAGCAACGCGGACGCGCACCGCACCTTCCAGGACCTGATCGCACCGGAGCACCTGCGGTCCCGCACCCTGCGGCGCATCCACCGCTTCCGCCGGCCGCACTCGATCTTCAGCCTCTACCTCGGGGCCGACATCGACATCTCGGCGCACCGCCCGGCCACGAACTACGTCGACCACGGCCGCTACGACCTGCAGACCACCTACGACCTGATGGACCGCGGCCGCTGGGACCCCGACGGGTGGCTGGCGGTCAGCTCGCCGACGCTGAAGACCGGCGGCCGGCGCCACGTCGGCGAGCCGGGGGAGTCGTCGATCGAGGCCTTCGCCGCCGTCCCGGGGGACCACGGGTTCTGGACCCGGACGGGCGACCCCATGACGGGCCGCGACTACGAGGACGACCCGCTCTACCGCGAGCGCAAGGCCGAGATCGAGGAGGCGCTCCTCGAGCGGACGCTGCGGACCCTGCCCGAGCTGCGCGGCCACGTCGTCTGGCAGGAGTCCGCGACGCCGCTGACGCACGAGCGCTTCACCCTGAGCCGCATGCCCTACGGGCCGGAGAACGCGAAGGACCAGATCGGGCCGTTCCGCCGGCTCTCCACGACGACGGAGATCGGCGGCCTGCACCTCGCGGGCGCGTCCACGGTCTACCTCTACGGCGTCGCCTTCACCCTCCGCGGCGGCGTCGGCACCGCGAGCCGCATCCTCGGCCGCGACCTGCTGCGGGAGTTCCGCGGCGGCACCGTCCTGGCCGACCCCGCGGCGCTGCCCGACCACGGCCCGGACTGGGACCCGTTCTTCGTCTGTCGCCGCCACTCCGTGAAGAAGCCCCGCCGCGCCCGGACCGCGGCGTAGACGCCGGCAGGGAGACGACACCATGGCCTACGTCATCACCGCCGCCTGCATCGGGACCAAGGACGCGAGCTGCACCGAGACCTGCCCCGTCGACTGCATCCACCCCACGCCCGACGAGGACGGCTTCGACGCCGCCGCGCAGCTCTACATCGACCCGGACGAGTGCATCGACTGCGACGCCTGCCTCGAGGCCTGTCCGGTGAGCGCGATCTTCGCCGAGGCGGACGTCCCGTCCGACCTGGTCGGCGCGATCGCGGAGAACGCCGGGCACTTCGCGTAGGGCAACGGCACCACCGGGCGCGGGCGGCGCGCCGTCCACGGGCACGGGCGGCCCGCGGAGCCTCGGACCTAGTCCGTGACGGGCAGGCGGACGCGGGCCTGCACGCCGGCGCCCGGACTCGTGCAGAGCATCCATGCCCCGCCGGCGGCCCGGACGCGTTCCCGGACCAGCGCGAGCCCGAGGTGTCCCCGGGCGAGCGCACGTCCCGGGACGTCGGGGTCCATCCCGACGCCGTCGTCGCACACCTCGATCACGACGGCCCCGTGCTCGTCGTCGTGGCGGACGCGCACCCGGACGCGGTCGGCCCCGGAGTGCTTCGCCGCGTTCGTGAGCAGCTCGCGCACGCAGGCGACCACGTCGTCGTCGTCGACGAGCAGACGGGGCTCGACGTCGACGTCCACGTCGAATCCAGCGCGCGTGGCGTGGTACAGCGCCAAGGCGTCGAGGCGGTCCCGGAGACCGTCCGTGGTCGGCGTCGCGTCGTACGCGCTGCGCAGGTCCCGGCGCAGCGCGGCCACGCCGTCGCGCAGGGCGTCCCGGGCGTCGTCGACGAGGTCGAGCCGGTCGGCCTCGCCGGTCCGTCGGAACTCGGCCAGGTCCTGGGCGGCGACGAGCAGCCGCTGCAGCGCGCCGTCGTGGACGAGGCCGACGAGCCGCTGGCGCTCGTGCTTGCGGACGGCGAGCGCCTGCAGGTCGTCCTCGTCGGCCCGGCGGGTCCGCTCGCGTGCGTGGACCTCGGCGCGGCGGAGCACGGCGCGCAGCACGCTCTCGGTGGGGCCGCGCCCGCGACTGCGGCGGGGCTCCCACCCGCGCGCACCGATGCGCGCGGCGAGCTGTCGCCTCGTGACGTCCGGGAACGCCAGTCGCGGGTCCTGCGCGACGTGCTGGAACGCCTCGTGCGCGAGCTTGGGGTCGGTGCTGAAGATCGTGTCGAACGCGCGCGTCGCGTGGAGCGGGCCGCCGCCGGTCGCCCGGCCGAGGTCCAGGCCGCACAGCGTCACGCTGACCGACGGCCCGAGCGCGACGACGAACCACTCGTTCGCGATCGGGTGGTCGATCGGCACGGCGACGAACGATCCGTCCCCGCCGTCCCCGGCCGCCTCGATGGCGAGCGCCACCGTGGTCGCGGTCATCCGGTCGTAGCGCCGCTGCTCCATCCGCCAGAAGCGCTCGAACTGGAACCCCGCGAGCAGGACGACGTCGTCGCCGTCGTCCTGGGCCATCGCCTCGACGATCCTGCTGGCCTCCAGCATCGACGTCTTCGACACGACGGTGCTCTGCAGCTGGGGGTTGGACCGTCGCAGGGCCCAGGACACCGTCCCGGTCGGGTACTCCACTGGTGGGGCGCCCTCGACCTCGGGAGACGGAAACGGCACGCCCATGTTGTACCCCGCCTGCCGTTCCGGCAGGTCCGCCCGTGAGCGCGCCCCCGGAGGAGAGCGACCTCTCGCAGGTGGTCCGGTGCGACGTCCACGAGGGTTGGGCGGGGTCGTGGCCGACCTCCTCGGCAGCGGCATCCGCACCGCCCCGTCCGGAGGTGCAGGTCGGGCGAGGCGGTGGTGGCGCGGGATCGCGGCGGCACGTTTCGTACCTCGCGAGTCATTGCGCACTTGTACAACGAGACAGTGGTAGAGTTGTCACAATGGAGATGCCTCGCCCGATTCCTCAGCCCCTCGTCGAGCTGATCGCCCAGCGGTTCCGGGTGATCGGCGACCCGATGCGCATCCGCCTGCTCGATCACCTCCGCGACGCACCGTCGACCGTCGGGGAGCTCAAGGAGGCGCTCGACGCGAGCCAGCAGAACGTGTCGAAGCACCTCGGCGTCCTGCACCAGGCCGGGATCGTTTCCCGGACGAAGGAGGGCACCGCGGTGCGCTACGCGATCCAGGACGAGTCGGTGTTCGCGATCTGCGAGCTCGTCTGCGGCGGCCTGCGCCAGCAGCTCGACGAGCTCGACGCGCTCCTGGGCGGCCAGAGCGAGGCGACGTCGTGAGTGCTCCGACCACCATCGCCGGCGCCCCCGGCGCCCCCGGCGCGGCCGCGTCGCGGTGGCCGTTGGAACGCGTCCTCTTCCTGATGGCCGGGACGGTGACGCTCGCCTCCGTCCTGCTGGCGGTCTCGGTCTCGCAGTGGTTCCTGGTGCTGACCGCGTTCGTCGGTCTGAACCAGTGGCTCTTCGTCGCCGTCGGAACGTGCCCGGCGTCGCTGGTGATGAGCCGTGTCATGGGCCTGCGGCCCGCATGTGAACGGAGAGGTCGATGAACACCGTCGGACCGATCGGCCGTCTGGGCCGCTACACCGCCACCCACTTCAAGCAGGTCGCGATCGGCTGGGGCGTCCTCGTCCTGATCCTCGCCGTCTTCGCCCCGCGCGTCGAGTCCGCCCTGTCGGGTGCGGGCTGGGAGGCCTCCGGCTCGGAGTCCGTGCAGGCTCGCCAGCTCATCGACGAGAACGTCGGCGGGCTCTCGAGCTCCGCGCTGCAGGTCGTCGTCCACTCGGAGACGCAGACCGCCACCGACCCCGCCTTCCAGGCCGCGATCGCGAAGACCACCGCCACGCTCCGGGACACCGAGTTCGTCGGGCGCGTGATCCCGCCGCAGCCCGGCCTGTCGATCTCAGAGGACGGACACACCGCCGTTGTGCAGGGCGCCGCCGCGGGCACGTCCAACGACATGGTGCGCGCCGCCGACGATGCAAAGAAGGGCCTCGAGAAGGCCGGTGCTGACGGTGTGGAGGTGCACCTGACCGGGGCATCCGGCCTGTGGTCGGACTTCAACCACGCCAACCTCACGGCGATGCTGAAGAGCGAGGTGATCTCGTGGCCGGTGACGCTGCTGATCCTCGTCGTCGCGTTCGGCTCGCTGGTCGCCGCCGGCCTGCCGCTCATGCTGACCATCACGGGCCTGGTCGCCGCCGCCGGCTCGCTGTTCCTCGGCGCGCAGGTGCTGGACATCTCGGTCTGGGCGTTCAACTTCGCGATGATGTTCGCCCTCGCGCTGGGCATCGACTACGCCCTCTTCATGGTCATGCGCTTCCGCGCCGCGCGGGCCGAGCACGGCGATCCCGTCCGGGTGGTCGTCGAGACGATGGACACCGCCGGCAAGGCCGTCCTCTTCTCCGGCATCACCGTCCTGATCTCGCTGACCGCCGTGATGCTCGTCCCGAGCCCGGCGTTCCGGTCGATGGCGCTGGGGATCATGCTCGCCGTGGTGTTCGTGCTGGCCGCGACGCTGACGCTGCTGCCCGCCGTGCTGGGCCGGCTCGACGGCCGGGTGGACAAGGGGGCGCTGCCGTGGCTGCGCTCCGGCGAGGCCCGCTCCCCGCGCTTCGAGTCGTGGGCCACGACGATCTGGAATCACCCCAGGAAGCTCGGCGCCGTCGCGCTGGTCGCGCTGGTGGTCCTGATGATCCCGGTGCTGGGCATCAAGACCGGCATGCCGTCGATCAAGGTCGTGCCGTCGGAGGACGGCTCCGCACAGGGCTACGCCCTGGTGAAGCAGGCCTTCGGGCCCGGCGCGCCCGGTCAGCTGCAGCTCGTCACGACCACCGGCGGCGCGACCGCCGTCGCGAAGGCCGCCGGCGCGGACCGGGGGATCGCGCGGGTGATGCCGACGATGAACGGCGCCGACGGGATAGCCGTCGTGCCGGTGATCCCGAACGCCGACGCGTCCGACCCGGCGCTCGGCCGGACCGTCGACCGCCTGCGGGCCGAGCTGCCCCCGGGCACGAGGGTCGGCGGCCAGCCGGCGGAGAACCACGACCTCGAGGCCGCGCTGTCCTCGAAGACGCCGCTGGTGGTCGGCGTGGTGCTCGGCCTCGGGTTCCTGCTCCTGCTCCTCGCCCTGCAGGCGCCGATCATCGCCGCCGTCGGGGTCATCACGAACCTGCTGGCCGTCGGCGCGGCGTTCGGCGTCGGCCGCCTGGTCTTCCAGGACGGCGTCGGCGCGAGCGTCCTGGGCTTCGACTCCCAGGGGTTTCTGGACGCGTGGGCGCCGGTCTTCTTCTTCGCGATGATCTTCGCGATCTCGATGGACTACACCGTGTTCC
>WLOB01000215.1 GCA_009699505.1 Actinomycetota bacterium
AGCGCCCGCAGTTCTCGAAGCGCTAGGACGAGGCTTCACATGTCCCGGCTCTTCGGCACCGACGGTGTGCGCGGGAGGGCCGGCGCGGTCCTCACGGCCGAGCTCGCCCTGCGACTCGGCCGTGCCGCCGTTCTGGGGGGCATCGCCTCCCGGGGCGGCGCCCCCGACCCCGTCGGTCCCGGTCCCGCCGACGCACCGACCGCGGCCCCCGGCACGCCGGTCGCGCGGTCGGGCGCGGGGCGCCCGCGCGTCCTCGTCGTGCGGGACACCCGCGAGTCGGGGCCGATGCTCGAGGCCGCGTTCGCGGCCGGTGCGTCGGCCTCGGGCGCGGACGTCCACCTCGCGGGCGTCGTCCCGACGCCCGCGGCCGCGATCATCGTCGGCCGACTGGGCTTCGACCTGGCGGCCGTCGTGTCGGCGTCGCACAACCCGCACGGGGACAACGGCATCAAGCTCTTCGGCCCCGACGGCCGCAAGCTGCCCGACGCGCTCGAGGAGCGCGTCGCCGGACTCGTCGAGGAGCTGCCCGACGACGCGACCCACGGCACCGACATCGGCGGCGTCTCGGCGTTCCACGGGGCCGCGGAGGACCACCTGCGGGCGCTCGACGAGCGGTTCGGCGACCTCGACCTGCACGGGGTCCGGGTGGCCCTGGACTGCGCGAACGGCGCGACGTCGGTCGTCGGCCCCGAGGCCTTCCGTCGTCGCGGGGCCGAGGTCGTCGTGCTCGCCGACCGGCCCGACGGGCGCAACATCAACGCGGGCGTCGGGTCGACGCACCCCGGGGCCGTGCAGGCGCTCGTCGCCGAGTCCGGGGCCGCGATCGGCTTCGCGTTCGACGGCGACGGCGACCGGGTGCTCGCGGTGGACGCCGCCGGGCGCGCCCACGACGGCGACGAGCTGCTGGCGATCATGGCCCGGCACCTGCACGCCGCCGGCCGGCTGACGGGCGGCGTCGCCGTCACGGTCATGTCGAACTACGGCTTCCACGCGGCGATGGCCGACGCCGGCATCCCCGTCGAGACGACGCCCGTCGGCGACCGCCACGTCGTCGCCGCGCTCGACGAGCGGGGCTGGAGCCTCGGCGGCGAGCAGTCCGGGCACCTCATCGAGATGGGCTTCGCACCGTCGGGGGACGGCGTCGCCGCCGCGCTGCTGCTCATGGAGTCGCTGGCCGGCGCGCCGCTGGCCGAGTCCTCCGCGATGGAGCGCCTGCCGCAGGTCCTGATCAACGTCCCGGTCGCCGACCGCGACGGCGTGATGGCCGACCCCGCGGTCCTCGAGGCCGTCGCGGCCGCCGACGCCGGCCTCGCCGGCCGCGGCCGCGTGCTCGTCCGGGCGTCCGGCACGGAGCAGCTCGTGCGCGTCATGGCCGAGGCGCCCACGCAGACCGAGGCCCGCGAGGTCTGCGAGGCGCTCGTCGAGCGCCTCCCGGGCCGCGTCGAGGCCTGAGGCCTGGGCGGCCGCCCGCGGGCGCGTCCCTCCCGGACCACGACCGATCGGCCCACGTCCGTCCGGTCCACGATCTCCCGGCCCGTGTCCTCCCGGGCGCCCCCGCGAGCCTCGGACGGGCGGGCGGGCCGGGGCGCGCGGGCCGCATGGGCCGCGGGTCCTCCGGGGTAGTCTCGGGCCATGAACGACGGCGTCGGGATCGACCTGATGGACGTGGACCGGCTCGCCGCGGCCCTGGCCCGGCGACCGGGTCTGCGCGACCGGCTCTTCCGCCGGACCGAGCACACCTCGGAGGCGGGCGAGCCCCGCGCCGTGCGGAGCCTCGCCGCGCGCTTCTGCGCGAAGGAGGCGGTCACGAAGGCGCTGCGCCTCGACGCGTTCCGGCCCCTGGAGATCGAGGTCGTCGGCGACGGCGGCCCGCCCAGCGTCCGCCTGCACGGCGCCGCCGCGGCGCGTGCCCGGGAGCTCGACGTCTCCGTCGTCATCTCCCTGACCCACGAGCGGCGGAGCGCCGCGGCCGTGGCCTGGGCCGTCCGCGCGCCCCGGGTGACGGCGTGAGCGCCCCGGAGCGGCCCGCGCTGCCCGCCGGCCTGGACCCCCTGGTCGACGCGGACGCGATGCACGCGACCGACGCCTGGGCGATCGACGAGCTCGGCATGGGGGGCGGCGCCCTCATGGAGGCCGCCGGCGCCGCGCTGGCCGACGCGGTCGTCCGGTTCGCGCCCGACGGCCTCGTCGTCGTCGTCTGCGGCGCCGGCAACAACGGCGGCGACGGGTACGTGGCCGCGCGGCTGCTGCGCGACCGCGGCCGGCCCGTGCGGCTCGTCTCGACGGTCGACGAGGGACGCCTGCGCGGCGACGCGGCGGACGCCCGCGACGCCGTCGGCGCGGGGGAGCCCTGGGGCGCCGCGTCCCTGGACGGGGCGGCCGTCGTGGTCGACGCGATCCTCGGCACCGGCGCCCGGGACGCCCCGCGCGGCACGGCGGCCGAGGCGATCGAGGTCCTGGAGGCGACGGACGTGCCCGTCGTCGCCTGCGACGTCCCCAGCGGCGTCGACGCCACGACCGGCGAGACGCCCGGAGAGCACGCCGTCGCGGCCACGGTCACCGTGACCTTCCACGCCGCTGCGCCCGGGCACTGGATCGGCCCCGGCAAGGCGCGGGCCGGCCGCCTGCAGGTCGCACCGATCGGCATCCCCGCGCGCCCCGGGCCGGACGTGCCCGAACCGTGGTGCGGCGTGCTGACGGAGCGCCTCGTCCGCGCGCTGCCGACCCGCGCGACCGACGGCACGAAGTTCCGCTCGGGGCACGTCGTCGTCGTCGGCGGGTCGCCCGGGATGAGCGGGGCCCCGTGCCTGGCCGCCCACGGCGCGATGCGGGCCGGGGCCGGGTACGCGACCGTCGCCGCACCGCGCAGCATCGAGGCGGCGATCGTCTCCCGCGCCCCGACGGAGACGCTCGGGCTCGTCCTGCCCTGCGACGAGGACGGCGGCGTCACGGCGGAGGCCGCCGACCCGATCATGGACGCCCTGGGCGGCCACGGAGGCACCCTCGTGGTCGGCCCCGGGCTGGGGCGCGGGGGGAGCCGCGGTGCGCTGATCCGCGAGCTGGTGGCCCGCCTGGAGGGCCCGGTGGTGTTCGACGCCGACGCCCTGGCGGCGGTGGCGGGCGACCCGGGGGCCCTCGCAGGCCCCGACCCCGGGGGGCGGCAGGCGGTCCTCACGCCGCACGCCGGCGAGCTGGCCCGGCTCCTCGACGTGCCGACGCCGGAGGTCGCCGCGCGGCGGCTGCACCACGCGCGGACGGCCGCGACCCGGTCGGGCGCCGTCGTGGTGCTGAAGGGCGACGACACGATCGTCGCCGCACCCGACGGCCGCGTGGCGGTCAGCCCCGGCGGCGTGCCGGGCCTGGCGACCGCGGGCACGGGCGACGTCCTGGCCGGCACGATCGGCGCCCTGCTGGCCCGCGGCACCGACGCCTTCGAGGCCGCGGCGACGGGCGTCTGGCTCCACCTCCGCGCCGGGGCGCTCGCCACGGAGGAGCACGGCCCCGACGGCGTGATCGCCCGCGACGTCGCCGAGCGCCTCGGTCGCGCGCGGCGCGACGCGACGGCCTGAGCGACCCCGGCGCCGGGCCGGCCCGCGGGCCACGACGGGCGGACCGGCCCGCGCCGGCGCGTGGGCCCGGCCGGTAGCGTGGGGTCGATGCGCGTCGTCGCCCGCATCAACGTCGCCGCGATCGAGCGCAACGTCGCCCTCCTGAAGCGGACGGTGGGCGCGGACACGGCGGTCTGCGCGGTCGTGAAGGCCGACGGCTACGGCCACGGGGCGGTGCCCGCCGCACGCGCGGCGATCGCCGGCGGTGCCACCTGGCTCGCCGTCGTCACGGCGGGGGAGGCGACCGTGCTGCGACGCGGCGGGATCGACGCGCGGCTCCTCGTCCTCGGACCCCTCGACGACGAGGACCTGTCGGAGGCGCTCGACGCTCACGCGCAGGTCGTGGTCTGGGACGACGAGGGCGTCGACCGCCTCGTGCGCGTCGGTCGCCCGGCCGACGTCCACGTCAAGCTCGACACCGGCATGGGGCGGCTGGGGCAGCGCGACGCGCAGGTCGCCCTCGACCTCTGCGACCGGATCGCCACCACCACGCCGCTGCGGCTGTCGGGCGCGATGACGCACTTCGCGACGGCCGACGACCCCGACGACGAGCTGTTCGGGCTGCAGCTCGGGCGCTTCTCGCGGTGGGCCGACGACGTGCGCCGGCGCCACCCCGGCGTCGTGGTCCACGCCGCCAACAGCGCCGCCACGCTGCGGGACCCGGCCGCGCACTTCGATCTCGTGCGCCCCGGGATCGCCGTCTACGGCATGGACCCGGCCAACGAGGACCCCGACCGCCACGGCCTCGAGCCGGCGCTCGAGTGGATCGCGCGCATCGCCTCGGTCAAGCCGCTCGAGCCGGGGGAGAGCGTCGGGTACGGCCGGCGCTTCGTCGCCGACCGGGCGACCCGCATCGGCACGGTCTCGGCGGGCTACGCCGACGGCGTCCGCCGGGCACCGACCGACCCCGGCGAGGTGCTCGTGGGCGGTCGCCGCGTCCCGGTCGCCGGGCGCGTGTCGATGGACAGCATCGGCGTCGACCTCGGACCGGACGCGGGGGAGCGGCCGGGCGACACGGCCGTCCTCATCGGGCGCGACGGCGACGAGCGCATCACCGCGGAGGACGTGGGCCGTCGCCTCGGCACGATCAACTACGAGGTGACGTGCGCCATCGGGCCCCGCGTGCTCCGGGAGCACCATCGCGACGGCGTCCGCGTCGCCGGCCGGGACGCGCCGGCCGCCGGATAGGGTGGGCCCATGGCCCAGGACCCGGACTGCATCTTCTGCAAGATCGTCGCCGGCGAGCTGCCATCGCTCGTCGTCGCCGAGGACGACCGCACGATCGCGTTCCTCGACGTCAACCCGGCGACCCCGGGACACACCGTCGTGATCCCGAAGGACCACCACCGGGACCTCCTGACGATCGACGACGACGTGCTCGCCGCGACGACCGCAACCGCCCGCCGGGTCGCCGCGCTGCTGAGCGACCGGCTCGACGCGGTCGGGGTCAACCTGCTGAACAACTGCGGGGCGCAGGCGTGGCAGACGGTCTTCCACTTCCACCTGCACGTCGTCCCGCGCTACGCGTCCGACCCGCTGACGCTGCCCTGGGTCCCGGCCCCGGGCGACCGCGACGAGATCACCGCGACCCACGCCACACTGACGGCCTGAGGGCCGGAGGCGGGCCGGACGTCGGCGGTCTCCGGGCCGCGCCGCCCGCCCCGCACGCGGCGGCGGTGCGGTCCGGAGAGCCGCGCCCGCCCACCCGGGCGCGCCCTTGCAGTCGTCCCGCGACCGGCGGGGATGGGGGACGATGGAACGCACGGGCCGTCCGCAGCGGCGACCCACGGGCGTCCGCGACGGACGCCGTCGACCGGCCGGACCGCCTCCGCCTCCGCGCCGCGCCGCCGGCGCCCCGACCCCCGGGACGCGCCCCCGCGCGTCCTCGGCCGCAACTTCCAGCCCCCCGGAGGGTTTTCGATCACCATGAGCAGTCGTCGTACCGTCGTCTCCCTCGGCCTCGCGGTCACCGCCCTGGCGGTGGTCCCCGCCGGTGCGTCAGCCGCGAAGATCACGGAGGTCGGCACCGTCACCGACGGCCGCGCGCCGCGCTGCCCGGAGGCGTGCTCCGTCGTCACCCGCACCACGGCCCTGCCGACGAGCGTCGACGGGAACCGCAACGTCTACGTCGTGCCGTCCGACGGCCGGATCGTCGCCTGGAGCATCACGCTCGGCGCGCCCTCCGCCGACGACCGCAAGGCCCTGGAGAAGCAGCTGGGCCGCGCGAGCGCCGGCCTCGTCGTCCTCCGCCGTGGCAAGAGCGTGGCGGCCAACGTCGTCGCGGGCTCGTCCGTCAAGAAGCTCGACCCGTACTTCGGGGGCGAGACGACCTTCGCGCTGCCGACCTCGATCGCGGTGAAGAAGGGCGACGTCATCGGCCTGAACGTCCCGTCGTGGGCCCCGACGCTCGTGCAGGGCTACGGCACGAACACCTCGTGGCGCGCGAGCCGCCCGACGGGGCGCTGCGGCGGCACGACGGACGAGCGCAAGAAGGACTACTACGTCGACACGACGCTGTCCGTCGGCCGCAGCGGCACCTTCAACTGCCTCTACAAGGCCGAGCGCATGTCCTACACGGCCACGCTCGTGCCGACGCCGACGAAGACGACGCCGAAGGCCTCGTCGCGCGCGACGTCGACGCGCCGCTGATCCACCGACCCGCGCGGCCGGCCCTGCCGCGCGGGCACCGACCCGCCCTCACGCGAGGGCGACGGCCCGCCACACCGCGGCCGGGCGCGACGCCCGGCCGGTGCGCCGCCTCAGCGGCAGACGCCGGGGTTCGTGTCGCAGAACTCGCCGAACTCGCTCGGCGTCGCCCCGCCGCCGGAGGACGAGGCGCCGCCGCCCGAGGTGCTCGTGCCCGAGCCGCCGCCGGAGGTCGAGCCGCCGCCCGAGGTGCTGGTGCCGGAGCCGCTGCCCCCGCTGGGCGTGGCCGTCCCGCCCGTGCCACCGCTGCCGGCCGCGGCCGACGGGGTGGAGGTCGTCGTCGCGGTGCCGCCACCCGTCGTGCCGGAGCTGCTGCCGCCCGACGGCGTCGCGGGCGCGGCGGTCCCGCTGCCGCTCGACGTCCCGCCGGTGTCACCGGTGGCGGTGTCGTCGGCCGGCGGCGTCGGGCCGGTCGTGGTCGTGGGCAGGTCGCTGATCGCGCCCGCCTGGTCACCTGCGCCCGAGGCGAGGCCGTCGCCGGTCGGCGCGGTCAGCGCGGGGGTGCGGGACGGCTCGATGTCCGTCGCCAGCTCGCTGCTGCCGCAGGCGACCAGCCCGCCGGTGCTCGCGCACACCGCTCCCACGAGGAGGAGCCGGCGGAGCGGGGAGGTGCTCATGATGGGTCCGGTGCGTCGTCCGGATCCGGGGATCAGGCCGTGGCCGTCTCGACCGGGCCCATGCGACGGCCGCACGTGGGGCAGTCGTTCAGGTCGCGCTGGGCCATCTGGCCGCAGTGGGGGCAGTGGCGCAGGTTCTCGAGCGACCAGGGGAGGCTCGACGCGCTCGGGGCCAGCGGGACGAGCTTGCCGACGACGTCGAGCGTCTCGCCCGTGTCGCGGTCCCGGTAGGTGTGCCCGGGCTGGGCCTCGATGATGACTTCGCGGCCCGTGGAGGGCGCGCGGAACCGGTAGCGCTGACGTGCGGCCATGCGCGAAATCTACCTGCTCCCGAGGGGGCCGGGGGTCA
>WLOB01000216.1 GCA_009699505.1 Actinomycetota bacterium
CCGGGCTCCTCGAGCGCCTCGACGAGCGCCCGCGGCGGGTCCGGCGTCGCGGACAGGAGCCGCCGGCCCCGCGCCCGGGCCTCCCGCGCGGCCCGGCCGTCGCCGTCGCGCTCGCAGGCGCGCCCGAGCAGCCCGTAGGCGCGGGCCATCGGCCAGCTCGCCCGTCCGCCGGCGACGCCGTCGGCGACGATCCCCTCGATCAGCGCCCGCACGCCGTCGTCGCCGAGCAGCAGCCTGAGCCGCGCCTCGTCCATCCGCAGCGCGAACGACGGCTCCGGGGCCGTCACGAGCGGGCGGGCCTGGACCGTCGCCGTCAGCGCGGCGGAGTACTCGCCCTGGGCGATCAGGCGCTCCGTGCGCAGGACGAGCACGGCGGCCCGCTCCTCCCGCCCGTCGGGCAGCGACTCCGCGGCGAGCATCGCTTGGCGCTCGAGGCCCTCCGCCCGGCCCGGCCGGCCGGCCGCGAGCTCCCGACGGGCGTGGTCCAGGAACGAGGCGACGCGGCGATCCATCTCGGGACGAGGCTACGGGGAGGCGGCCTGCACGGATGCCGACGCCGTCGCGACGTCGCCGTCGGCCCGCTCGTCGGCGGGCCGCGGCGCCCAGCCCGGCCCCTTGAACAGGTAGCCCGCGCGGTCGCGCCAGCCCCTCGCCCGCCGCACGTCGCGCAGCAGCGCCGCCCACTCGTGGTAGGCCACGCGCACCGGGTTGTGGGTCTCGATGTTCGTCGTCAGGCCGTAGCGGACGCGCTCGCGCTCCGGCTCGAACGTTCCGAAGAGGCGGTCCCAGACGATGAGGATGCCGCCGTAGTTCTTGTCGAGGTACTGGTCCTGGACGCCGTGGTGCACCCGGTGGTGGCTCGGGGTGTTCATCACGAGCTCGATCGGCCGGGGCAGCCGGTCGACGGCCTCCGTGTGCAGGAGGAACTGGTAGAGGAGGTTCCAGCTCTGCGCCAGCAGGATCGCCCACGGCGGGAAGCCGATCAGCGCGAGCCACACCCAGAAGACCGGCGCGGTGAACGGCGACCAGTCCTGCCGCAGCGCGGTCGACAGGTTGTAGTGCTGGGAGGAGTGGTGGACCACGTGGGTCGCCCAGAGCATCCGGATCCGGTGGTGGCCGCGGTGGTAGGCGTAGAACGACAGGTCCTCCGCGAACAGCAGCAGCACCCACGCCCACCACCGGTCCATCGGGATCTTCAGCGGCGAGAGCTCGTACAGGGCGACGAACACGACGAGCGCGACGAGCTTCAGGACCGCCTTGAAGCCGAGGCTGCCGAGCCCCATGGTCAGGCTCGTGGCGGTGTCCTTCGCGGCGTAGCCGACCGGCGCAGAGGGGTCCTCCGCGTGCTCGTGCGCCGCATGGCGCAGCACGAGCACCTCGACCGTGAGGAAGAGGAGGAAGAACGGGATGGCGTAGAGGATCGGGTCGCTCACGGGGCGCTCCTGACTGGTTGGACCAGATGCACCACTGGTTGTACCAGTTGGGTCGATCAGGCGCCAGCGCGGTCGCGGACGCGACGACCCGGCGGTGCCCGGAGGTCGGCGATGCGGCGCCCGGACGTCGGCGACGCGGCGCTCAGGCGTCGGCGACGCGGACGATCTGCACGATCGCCCCGCGTGGCCAGCCGTCCGGCGTGCGCAGCACGGCGACGTGCGCCGAGACGGCGCTCTCGTGGCCGCGGGCGCCGAGCACGCGGAACGTCGCCCGCTCCCCCGGCCGGAGCCCGGTGAGCAGCTCGCGGTAGCGCTCGACGTGCCACGAGCGGCCGTCGGGGTGCAGCCACCCCGACGCCTCCTCGCCCAGGAGCTCCTCGGCGGTGGCGCCCAGCAGCTCGCACAGGCGCGCGTTGACGCGGATCCACCGCCCCTCGATCGACAGCAGCCCCTGCCCGACCGGCGAGTGCTCGAACACCGCGTCGAACTCGCCGCGGAGCACCCCGATCGCCGCGCGCTCGCCCCGCTCGGCGGCGATGTCGCGCGCCACGGCCGTCGCGCCGATCACCACGCCGTCGTCGACGACGGGCGTGCACGTCGCCTCGAACCGCGTGCCGCCCGGTCCGTCGAACTCCACGACCTCCGACCCGCCGCTGAGCGCGGTCAGGAGCGCCGGGGACAGCGTCCGCCACGTCCCGGGGTCGAGCACGTCGCGGACCCCCGCGTCCGTCGGCCCGGCGCCGGCCTGCGGCCAGGCGGCCCCGGCGACGGAGAGGACGCGCATGGCGGTGTCGCAGACGAGGAGCGACCGCCCGAGGATGGACCGCAGCGCCAGGTCGACGAGCCGCACGGCCTGCGGGCCCCCGTCGTCGTCCGCCCCGGTGCGCCCGGTGACGGGTCCGCGCGGACCGGGAGCCGGCCGGCGGGCGTCGTCCTCCCGGGGACGGACCGGCCCGTGCGGCGGTGCGGTCACGCGCAGCGCCCGCAGCCCGGGCGGGACGTCGAGCACGTGGACCGGGCCGGCCCCCGGGGGCGCGGGCGCGCCCGTCGACCGCGGGACGAGCTGGACGTGGACGCGCCCGTCGACGAGCGCGCACCCGACGATGCCGCGGGCCAGCCGGGCCGTGAGGACCTCGTCGGCGGACGCCGGGTGACCGACGTGGGCGACGAGCAGGGCGTCGTGGCCGTCGAAGCGCTGGACGCCCACCGCGGCCACGCCGTCGATGCGGGTGAGCAGCGCGATCAGCCGCGAGAGCCGCTCGTGGTCGGCGACGGGCCAGACGCGCAGCGGCACGTCCCCCGGCTCCCCGAGCAGGCGCAGGAGCTCGGCCTCGTGCCGCGGGGCGGTGCCCGCCCGCCCGTCGACCGGGGCGGTCACGTCGTGGTCCGCGGCGCGGACGGGTGGAGGTGGGGCACGGGGACCGGGGCGGACCGCGCGACGCCGCCGGGGCGCCCCGACGCGGGCACACGTCCTACGCCGGTGGCCGGGACGTCGGATGCGGCGCGCACGGTCGGCCTCGGCTCACCCGGTGGGGACGTCCCCGTGCAGCTGCGCCGCGACGATCGCCCCGGCGCGCTCCGGGTCGCCGTCGGCGATCGCGGCGCCGAGCTCGCGGAGGACGTCGGCGTCGTCGGGCGCGAGGGCCGCCGCCAGGTCGGGGAAGGCCGCGACGGCGACGTTCAGCGAGTTGAGCATGAGCCGGTAGGCGACGTTGCCCGCCCCGGCGACGACGGCGCGCCAGAGCTCCTCGTAGGCCACGGCGACGTCCGCGGCCGTCCCGCGGTCGACCCGCCGGGCGACGGCCTCGACGAGGTCGGCCACGTGCGCCCGCTCGTCGTCGCCGGCGCGCTCGGCGAAGCGCCGGACGGCGTCGACGCCGATGAGCGCGCGCAGCTCGAGGACGGAGCGCACGACCTCCGCGGGCGGTCCGGACCCGTCGCCGGCGCCGGCGTCGCGGACGAGGTCGAGCAGCAGGTCGAGCCCGCCGTGCTCGCGCCAGTCCTGGACGCGGGTGGCGCCGCCGTGGCTGATCCGCACGAGACCGGCCTGCTCCAGGCGCTTCAGCGCCTCGCGCACCGCGTGGCGGTTGACGCCGTGGGTCTCGGCGAGCGTGCGCTCCGACGGCAGCGGGTCGCCGGCGGCCAGGTCGCCCGAGAGGACCTGCGCGCGCAGCCGGTCGTGGAGGACGTCCGACACGCGACGCGACGGCCGCGCGCCCCGTCCGTCCGCCGTGCCGTCCGCCATGCGGGAGGTTCTAGCAGCGCCCGCGGCGAGTCGGGGCGCGCCGCGGGGCCCCCGCCGTGGGGCGGGGCCCGGCCGGTCGGCCGTTTGACGTCCGGCCGCCGGGGGGTACACGAGCGACGGGCCGCCGTCCGGCGCGCCCGCCCCCGACACACGAGGTTCCCCGCATGTCCGACAACGTCTACCGCACGATCAAGGTCACCGGCAGCTCCACCGAGAGCGTGGCCGACGCCATCAGGAAGGGCGTCGCGGCGACGGGCAAGTCGGTCGAGAAGGTCGAGTGGTTCGAGGTCACGTCGATCCGCGGGCACGTCACGGACGGCACCGTGGAGCACTTCCAGGTGACGATGGACATCGGGCACCAGGTCACGGCGGAGTAGCCCGCCGGGCCCGTCCCCGGCCGCGCCCGGGCGCCCCGGGCCGCGCCGACCGCCGGCGCGTGACGCCTCGGGGCCGGTCGGCGGGGCCCTAGCCCTGCTTCAGCGGCACGTTCTGCAGGCGCACCCGGCCCTGCGCGACGAGCTTGCCGTCCTCGCGCGTCACGTCGCACTGCCAGAGCTGCCCCGTCCGCCCCTGGTGGATCGGCCAGGCGCGGACGTCGAGGCGCCCCGCGGTGTGGGCCCGCACGAAGTCGGTGTGGTTCGACAGGCCGACGGAGAACATCCCCTGGTCGAGCACCGCGGTGGACGCACCGATGCTGCACGCCGACTCCACCGCGGTCGCGTAGACGCCGCCGTGCACGACGCCCCACGGCGTGTGGTGGTCGACGCCGGCGTCGATGTGGCCGACCACCTCGTCGCCCGTCGCGACGGTCGTCTCCAGGCCCGCGCCCTTCAGGAAGGCGTTGGCGGCGGCGAGGGACAGGTCGGGGCTCTGGGTCATGCGAGGGCCTTCTCGGTGGCGGGGGTGACCCGCGGCCGGGCGGGCCGCAGGAGGATCAGGACGAGGAGCGCGCCGGCGACCGCGATGCCGGCGACGACGAGGAGCAGCGCGTTCATGGCGCCCGTGGCCGCCGCCGCGGCGGCCTGGCCGTCCGCGAGCCGGTCGGCGGTCCCCGTACGGAGCAGCCCGACGACGAGCGGGACGCCGAGCGCGGCGCCGAGGTAGCGGGCGGTGTTGTTCGCGCCGGCCCCCATGCCGCTGCGCGAGGGCGGGACGACGGTCACCGCGGCCTGCGCCAGCGCGGCGTTCAGCAGGCCGGTGCCGACCCCGAGGATCGCGAGGCCCGGCGCGAGGTGCGCGGGGCCGGAACCGGCGTCGAGGCCGCGCATCGCGACGAGGCCGACGGCGCAGACGAGGAGGCCGATCGCGGTCTGCGCGCGGGGCGTGAGGAAGCGGCCGAGCACGCGGGCGCGCATCGACACGAGGAACGCGACGACGGACCACGGCAGGCCCCAGACCGCGGCGCCGACGATCGACGTGCCGAACGCGACGTGCATCCAGGTCATGACGTAGGACATGAACGCGAGCACCGCGACGCCGAGGACGAACGAGCCGATCAGGGCGCCCGTGAAGCCCGCGCGGGCGAGCAGCCGGACGTCGAAGACCGGGGCCGCCGAGCGCAGCTCCCAGGCCGCGAAGCCGGCGAGCAGGACGACGGTCGCCGCGAACGCCGCGACGGGGAGCGCACCGCCCCAGCCGGCGGCGTTGCCCTGCACGACGCCCGTGGTCAGCGCGGTCAGCCCGGCGCCGAGCAGGACCGCCCCGACGGGGTCGAGCGGCCGGCGCTCGGCCGCGCGGGACTCGACGAGGCCGCGGGCGCCGGGGGCGAGCGCGGCGAGCGACAGCAGCCCGAGGACGACGTAGGCGGTGCGCCAGCTCCCGACCTCGGCGATGAGCGAGCCGACCAGCGGCCCGGCGGCGATCCCCAGGCCGATCATCGCGCCCCAGACGCCGGTGGCGTGGACGCGGGCGGGGCCGGCGGGGAAGGCCCCGGCGATCAGGGCGAGCGACGTGGCCAGCAGCGCGGCGCCGCCGAGGCCCTGCAGCGCCCGGGCGAGGGCGAGGACGAGGACGCTCGGGGCCGCCGCGGCGACGAGGCCGCCGACGCCGAAGACCGTCAGCCCGGCGAGGAAGACGCGCCGGCGTCCGAGGTCGTCGGCGAGGCTGCCGGCGACGAGCAGCGCGCCGGCCAGCCCGACGGACATGGACGACAGGATCCAGGTGCGGCCGACGTCGCCGGCGGTGAGGTCCGGGGCGATCGTGGCCAGCAGCCCGAGCGGCATCGTGAACGCGACGAGGACGAGGGCGGTGGCCGCGCCGGCGACCCGCAGGGTGGTCCGGGAGCGGGCGTCGTCCTCTTCGGGCTCCGGCATGGGGCGGCACGATAGCGCGGCTGGGTTCGACGTGCGAACTCAGCTAGGATCGGCTGCGTGGACCTGCGCGACCTCGACTCCTCGACCTGCTCCGTCGCCCGATCGCTCGAGATCGTCGGGCGGCCGTGGGTGCTGCTCGTGCTGCGGGAGGCGTTCTACGGCCTGCGCCGGTTCTCCGACATCCAGGAGCACCTCGGCGTGTCCCGGTCCGTGCTGGCCGCGCGACTGGACGAGATGGTCGAGGAGGGCCTCCTGGAGCGCCGCCCCTACCGCGAGCCCGGCCGTCGAGAGCGCACGGAGTACGTCCTGGCGGACAAGGGCCGCGACCTCTACCCGGTGATCGTCGCGCTGCGGCAGTGGGGCGACCGCCACCTCGCGGGCGACGACGGCGTGCCGGTCCACGCCGAGCACGCCGGCTGCGGGGCCTCGGTGCGGGCGGAGCTCGTCTGCGAGGCCGGCCACGTCGTGGACTCCGGCGACGTCGAGCGCCGCCCGGGACCGGGCATGCGCCGCAGGGACGCCGTCGCGGGCTGAGGCCCCGGCCGACCGGACGCGGACCCACGCGGCCGCCTCGCCGCATCCCGTCGGGCGCCCGACCGTCGCCGCCACCCGGTCGCGTACCGTTCGCGGCCGTCCATGTGTCTCTCGCCCGAGGTCGACTTCGTCGCCGGCAGCGCCATCGCCGCCGTCGGGGTGGCGACCCTGACGCAGGTCCGCCGGCCGCGCGACGTCGTCGTCGCGGCCCTGCCGCTGGGCTTCGGGATCCACCAGATCGTCGAGGGCTTCGTCTGGCTCGGCCTGCGCGGCCAGGTCTCCCCCGCCCTCGGCGACGCGGCCCGCGACGCCTACGTGATCTACGCGCAGGCGGTCCTGCCGATCGTCGTGCCGCTCGGGTTCGCCCTGCTCGAGCGCGACCGCCGGCGGCGCCGGCTCGTCTGGCCGTTCGCGCTCCTGGGCCTGCTCACGGGGCTGTGGCTCCTCTACCAGGTGACCCAGTTCCCGATCCTCGCCGAGGAGCGGGCGCACTGCGTCGCCTACACGACGAACACCCCCTACGCGATCCCGAGCGCGACCGCGTACGTGCTGGCGGTCTGCGCCCCCGCGCTGCTCTCGAGCCGCCGGCACCTGCGCTGGTTCGGCGTCGCCAACGTGATCGGCCTGGCGTTCGCGGCGACGATGCAGGAAGAGGAGTTCACGTCGGTCTGGTGCCTCTACGCCGCCGTGATGAGCTGGCTCATCCTGCTGCACTTCCGCGGCGAGCGGCGCGGGCCCGGCGCGCCCGCG
>WLOB01000217.1 GCA_009699505.1 Actinomycetota bacterium
CCTCGCCCTCGATCAGGACCTTCACGTGGACGGGCAGGTCGAGCGCGCCGTCGTCCGTGCGGAAGGCGGCGAGCGCCGCGGCGTGCAGCGCCACGCCGCACTTGTCGTCGGCGGTGCCGCGGCCGTAGAGGCGACCGTCGCGCTCCGTCGGCTCGAACGCCGGCGTGGTCCACGACTCCTCCGGTCCTCCCGGCTGGACGTCGTAGTGCGCGTAGAGCAGGACGGTCGGCGCGTCGGGGTCCGCCGCGCGCAGGTGCGCGTAGATCGCCGGCGGCGCCCCGGGGACGTCGACCCGCTCGATGCCCGTGACGCCGGCCTCCTCGAGCACGGCGACGGTGACGTCGGCGGCCTCGCGGACCGGCGCCTCCGGGAAGCCCGGGAACGCGACGGACGGGATGCGGACGAGCCGCTCGAGCGCGTCGCGCAGACGGGCGGCGTCGACGGCGGGCTGGGTGCTCATGCGGGGACCTCGGGGGAGCGGGTGGTGTGGTGCGGCGCGCGGGGCCGGGTCACGCCCCGACCCCGGCCGGTCGCCCGGTGGGGTCGTCGCGGTCCGCCCCGCCGGTCGCGGCCTCGACGAGCGAGGCGACGGCGGCGGGGATCTCCGCGGCGGCGTGGACGACGACGTCGGCGTCCTGCAGCTCGCCGTGGTCGTGGGACCCGGTGGCCACGGCGATCACGCGGACGCCGTCGTGGCGGGCGCAGGCGACGTCGCGCGGGGTGTCGCCGATGACGATCGCCCGGTCGGCCGGCCAGGGCCGGTCGTCGGGCAGGAGCGCGGCGCCGGCGCGGCGCCGGGCGGTCGCGGGCAGCAGCAGGCGGTCCTCGTGGTCCGAGCCGAAGCCGCCGCCGACCCGCGGGTCGAACCAGCCGTCGATCCCGGCGGCCTGCAGCTTGCGCCGGGCGACGCGCTCGAAGTTGCCGGTGACGAGGGAGTGGACGACGTCGCCGCGGTCCGACAGGGTCCGGAGGGCGTCCTCCAGGCCGGGGCTGACGTGCGTCTCGAGGTCGCCCGGGACGTAGGTCGTGCAGACGCGGTCGCGGACGGTCTCGGCGTGGCGGTCGACCGTCGGCCCGTCGACGCCGGCGGCCGTGAGGATCTCGCGGGCGATCTGCCCGTCGGTCATCCCGGCCATCCGCTGGTTGCGCAGGAGCTCGCGGTCCTGCAGCCCGTGCACCTCGCAGAGCGCGTCCCACACCGCGTGGGCGTGCGACGCCGACGCGCGCAGGAGCAGCGTGCCGTCGATGTCCCACAGGAGCAGCCAGGGGACGTCGGCGCCGGCCGGCAGCGGCGCCGGGGCCGGCGGGGCGCCGGGCGTGCTCACCGCAGCAGGTCGACGTCGGACGTGAGGCCCTGCGCGAAGGCGGCGATGAGCTTCGCGGCGTTCAGGATGTCCTCCGTCTGCGCCGTCTCGACCACGGAGTGCATGTACCGCAGCGGCACGCCGATGACGCCCGTGGCGATGCCGTCGGCCGCGATGTTGATCGCGTCGGCGTCCGTGCCGGTCCCCCGGCCCGTGGCGCTGATCGTGTACGGGATGCCCTCGGCCTCGGCCGTCTCGATGAGGCGGTCGCCGACCCACGGGTGCAGGGGCGTGCCGAGCTCGACGACGGGACCGGAGCCGAGCGGGTGCTCGCCGATCTCGTTCGTGTCGACGCCGGGCTGGTCGCTCGCGAACGTCACGTCGACGACGACCGCGATGTCGGGGCGGACGCGGTGGGCGGTGGTGGCCGCGCCGTGCAGGCCGGTCTCCTCGCGGGCGACGGCCCACGCCTGGACCTCGCCGGGCGCGCCGCCGGCCTCGGCGACGAGCCGGGCGACCTCGTAGGCGACGAAGGAGCCGATGCGGTTGTCCATGGAGCGCGACGCGACGCGGCCGCCGCGCAGCTCGATCGGGGCGGCGTCGACGACGGCCACGTCGCCGATCCGCACGGCCTCGAGCGCGTCCGCCTTGTCCGTGGCGCCGATGTCGATCGTCAGCTCCTTGAGCTTCGCGGCCCGCGAGCGCTCGTCGGCCTCGATCAGGTGGATCGGCTTCTTGCCGATGACGCCCGGGACCAGGCCGTTCCTCGTGATGACCTGCACGCGCTGCCCGACGAGCTGCTGCGGGTCCTGCCCGCCGACGGCGGCGATGCGGCAGAAGCCCTTGTCGTCGACGTGGGTGATGATCAGGCCGATCTCGTCGATGTGCCCGACGACGGCCAACGACGGGACGCCGCCCTCGGCCGTGCCCGACGACGTGCCGTCCCCGGTCGCGGTGCCGGCGACGCGGGCGACCGTGGAGCCGAAGGTGTCGCGCTCGAGCGTGGCGAACTTCTCGGCGTGGCCGCGCCAGACGCCGGCGGCGATCCCCTCCCGGCCGGACGGTCCGGGGGCCGTGAGGAGGTCGCGCAGGACGTCGGGGATGCTCATGCCCTGACCGTATCGCGGCGGGCCGGGCGGCCGGACGCCACCGGGGCCCGCCGCATCGCTCAGATCCGTTGCAGCAGCGTCCCCGTGCCCGTCCCGCCGGCGGTGCACATCGTCACGAGGCCGCGCCCGGCGTCGCTGCGCTCGAGCTCGTGGAGGAGCGTCCTGATCAGGCGGGCGCCCGAGCTCGTCCTGCTCCTCGCGCGAGATGCCCCACGCCGCGCCGGACGGGCAGCCTGGGACGGCCGCCGGACCGGGGGACGGACCGCGCGGGCCGGCCGGCGGGTCGGCCGGTCGGCGGGTCGGCGGGCGACCTGCTGACGGGCCCACGGGTCGGCGGGGTGCCCCTGGCCGGCCGACCGACCGGCGGACACGCGGAGCGGTCCGGGCCGGCCGGCGGACCGCCGACCGACCCGGACGTCCGCGCCTCAGTGCGAGCGGGTGCCCGGCGCCTCGCGCAGGCCCATGACGAACATGGCCATCGCGATGGCGACCGCGGCCGCGGCGACGACGGTCGACGAGCCGACCGCGGCGGCGACGGCGGCGACGAGGAAGAGGACTCCGGCCAGGAACCAGATGGAGCGTCGGGTCATGAGGTGCGTCTTTCGGGGGTGGGGGTCGGGGGCCGGACCATGGTCGCAGCGCGACGGTCCGGCGATGGGGAAGTTCGGGGAACGAGGCGCAGCTCATCCGGGCGGGGCCGGTCCGCGGAGCGCGCCGCCTCGGCCGGGGAGGGGACCGCCCCGGCGCGGAGCACGCCCGACAGCAGGGCGGTGCCGTGCCGGAGGTCGGTGCTGCCCGCGCGGCCCGTGAAGAGCGGCACGTCGCCCGCGACGAGGTCGTCGGCCTCGTGCCGGGCCAGCGGCGCCAGGTCGGGCCGGTCGCCCGACGGGCGCAGCCGGGCGCGGACGGCGGGGGCGTCGTCCGCGCCCAGCGCGCCGGACGTGACGATCTCGGCGAGCAGCAGGTCGTAGGCCATCGTCGGGCGGGCGACGACCCGGACCGGAGCGGCGGCCAGGGCCTCCGCGGCCGGCCCGTCGACCACGGTCCGCGCGGCGACCAGGTGCTCCCACGCGGCGTCGAAGCCGCGAAGCAGCGCGGGCTCCAGCACGTCGCGCACGCGCTCCGGCGCGGCGTCCCGGTCGGCGAGCCACGGGCCGAGCGGCGAGAGGTCCCGGCCGTGGACGGGGTCCAGGTGCGGCAGCAGCCCGGTCCGCTCGACGCCCCGGCGCCGGTCCGCGTCCGGGCCGCCGACGGTCGGCTGCAGCGCGCACTCCAGGTCGATCGGCACGACGTGGTCGGCGGTCAGCACGACGTTGTCGGCGTGCACGTCGCCGGAGCGGGTCGCGTGGAGGACGGCGAGCAGCACCCCGGCGCGCTCGAGCAGCCGGACCTCGGCGTCGCCGTCGGGGCACGGGCCGGCCGCGACCAGCCGCTGCCAGGCGTGGGTGCCGCGGTCGATCGTGGGCGGCAGGCGCGGTCCCGCGCCCCCGGGGGCGACGGGCTCCACGGACGCGAGCACGAGGTCGATCGCGAGGTCGGGGCCCAGCGACCGCGGCTTGAGGACCACGCCGGTGCCGGCGTCGTCGCGCAGGACGCTCGTGCGCCGGCCCGCGGCGTGCGGGTCGCCGGCACCGTCGACCGCGACGACCGGGCCGAGGGGCGTCCCGCCGGTGAGCACGGGGAGGAGCGCCTCGTCGCGGGCGAGGCGGTCGAGCAGCTCGTCGCCGGCGGCCCGCAGGATCCCGAGGCGGCGGGCGAGGTGGGCGTCGAGCGACGGGGCGGCGAGCCGCAGGCCCCGGACGGGGTCGTCGCGCCCGGCGAGCGCCGCGAGGGCGAGCGGGCGCAGCCGGCCCTGGAGCTCGGCGGCGGCGGTGATCGTGAGGGCGTCGGGGGTCGCCCGGTCGTGGATCGCGCGCGCGCCGTGGGCCACGTGGGCCGCGGCGGCGTCCCGCCATGAGCGCCGGACCCTGCGCAGGGGCTCCTCGCAGACGCGGAGCGTGAGCTCGTCGGCGTCCTGGACGGCGAGGGCCGCGGGGTCGAGGGTGGGCGTCTGCACGAGGGGCCGGCCGGGGCCCGCCGCTCGGCGGGGGCCCCGGCCGTCCGACCGGTCCGTCAGTCGTTCCAGTGACGGATGGTGTTGGCCGTCGTGGCGGCCGCGCTGATGACGCCGGCACCGGCGGCGATGCAGGCGGGCGTCGTGCCGCCGGCGGCGGCCTCGAGCTGGTCGACGGAGACCTGGTCGATGCCGTCGGGGGCGGCGGGGATCTGCGACTGGACGTCGGCGGGGAGCGAGTTCATGTACTCCGGGTCCTTCCACGCGCGGACGATGTCGAGGGCGTTCAGTTCGGACATGTGCTTCTCCTGTTCAGGGGACGGGGCGCACCGGCGAGCGTGTCGGGCGGTACACGGGGGAGCTACCCGCGCCCCCACCCCACCAACCACGGTTCACCACTCGTTATCGGTTTTCTCATAAAACCGTTTGCGTGTGCACAGAACCGGTGTGCCCGCATGTTTGTGCGAGGCGCTTCCGGCCCCGTGTCCGACGACGTTCCCGCCGGGCCGGACCGGCCCGTCAGCTCGGCGTGTCCTGCAGCATCTGCCCGCGGACGAGCTCGGCGTAGACCCCGTCCTGGGCCAGGAGCGTCCGGTGGTCGCCCTGCTCGACGACGCCGCCGTCCTTCAGCACGACGATGACGTCGGCGTCCGCGACGGTCGACAGGCGGTGCGCGATGACGACCGTCGTGCAGCGGATCTCGCGCAGGTGCTGCGCCACCCGCGCCTCCGTCGCCATGTCGAGCGAGCTCGTCGCCTCGTCCAGGACGAGCAGGCGCGGCTCCCGCACGAGCGCCCGGGCGAGCGCGAGCCGCTGGCGCTGGCCGCCGGAGAGCGCCTCGCCGCCCTCGGCGACCATCGTTTCGAAGCCCATCGGCATCCGCCGGATGTCGTCGGCCAGCTCGGCGAGCTCCGCCGCCCGCTCGACCTGCGCGACCGACAGCGACGGGTCGTGCAGCGCGATGTTCCGGCGGATCGACGTGTTGAAGACGCGCGGGTCCTGCATCACGACGCCGAGCTGGCTGCGGTAGCTGCGCAGGTCGAGCTCCGAGAGCGGCCGGCCGTCCACGAGGACCTCGCCCTCCTCCGGGACGTAGAAGCCGAGCAGCAGCTTCACGATCGTGCTCTTGCCCGAGCCCGTCGGCCCGACGAGCGCCACCCGCGTGCCCGGGGCGATGTCGAGGTGCAGGTCGTGCAGGGTCCAGGCGCCGCCGGGGTCGTAGCGGAAGGACACGCCCTCGAGGCGGATCCCGCCCTGCAGGTCGGGCGTCGCGCGCCGGGTGCCCGGCTGCTCCTCCGGGTCGACGCGCAGGACCGTGGCGATGCGGTCGAGGTGCCCGCCGACCTGCTGCAGGACCTGGCCCGAGCTGATGAGCGTGCCGAGCGGCTGGAGGAAGAGGCCGCCCAGGCTGACGAGCGCGAGCGCCGAGCCGAGCGACAGGCGGCCCGACAGGGCGGCGTCGGCGGCGATCCACAGGAGCACGAGGGGCGCGAAGCGCTGGATCGTCGACGTCACGCCGGAGATCAGCACCTGCTGGCGGCCCTGGCGCATCGTCGCGTGGACCTGGCCCGTGAAGAGGCTCATCCAGTGGGCGAGCGCGCGGTCCTCCGAGCCGGAGCTCTTCAGCGTCGCGACGCCCGCGAGCGACTCGACGAGGAACGACTGGGAGCGCGCCTCCTCCGACAGCTGCTCCGCCACGAGCATCGTCATCTTCGGCGTGGTCAGGACGAGCAGGCCGACCTGGATCCCGCCGATGACGAGCGCGGCCATGCCGAAGATCGGGTCGATGACCACGAGCACGACCCCGTAGACGATCACCATGGCGCCGTCGAGCAGCCCGGCGAGTATCTGGGAGGAGAGGATGTTGCGGATCTCGACGTTGCTCGACAGCCGCTGGAGCAGGTCGCCCGTCGAGCGCTCCTGGAAGTAGCGGTAGGGCAGCGCGAGGACGTGCTCGAAGAAGCCGGCCATGAGCCGCACGTCCAGCCGCGACTGCAGCAGCACGAGGAACAGGCCGCGCAGGTAGGACGCCACGCCGACGGTGAGGACGAGGACGGCGATCCCGAGCCCGATCGTCGTCATGACGGAGTCGAGGCCCTGCGGGACGATCTCGTCGACGACCGCGCGGGTCAGCAGCGGCACGGCGAGGCCGAGGACCTGCAGCAGCAGCGAGATCGCGAGGATCTGCACCATCAGTCGACGGACGCCGGCGCCGCGGAGCGCGCGGCGGGCGACGACCTTCCACGCCGGGTCGTCCTCCTCCAGAGCCTCGGGCGCGAAGCCGGGCCCGGGCGCGAAGCCCAGCAGGATCCCCGTGAACTGCTCGGACAGCTCGCGGCGGGTGACCTCGCGGCGCCCGCCGCCGGGGTCGACGATCGTCGCGTGGCTGACCGAGAACCGCTCGAGCACGACGAAGTGGCTGAAGCTCCAGTGGAGGATCGCGGGGACGGGCGCCTCGCTCAGCTCGTCGAGCCCCACGGTGTGCGGCGAGACCTGCAGGCCGTAGGACCGCGCGGCGGCGGCGATGTCGCGGGCGTTCGCGCCGTCGCGGCCGACGTTGCAGCGCTCGTGGACCTCGGCCAGCGGGACGTCGAGGCCCCAGTAGCGCAGGATCATCGTGAGGCTCGCGGCCCCGCACTCGACCGCGGAGTCCTGCCGGACGACGGGCACCCGGCGCGGCCGGCGGCGGCCCCAGCGGCGGCCACGGTCGGGGCGGTCGTCGGCGGCGGTGTCGGCGGCGGTGTCGGCGGCGGTGTCGGCGGCGGTGTCGGCGGCGGTGTC
>WLOB01000218.1 GCA_009699505.1 Actinomycetota bacterium
CGGCGGGGTAGTTGGAGGTGCAATGCAGCACCGTCAGGTCCTCCGGACCGGTCTCGCGTCCGTCGGCGGCCCGGATCGCCCGGATCCATTCGATCGCCCGGGTAACCTCGTCGAGATCGGCCATGCCGGTCGACAGGATCATCGGACGCCGCTGCCGCGCGATCTCCTCGAGGAACAGCCGGTTGGTGACTTCGCCCGACGGAATCTTGATCCGCACCATCCCGATCCGCATCAGCAGCGAGAGGGCCCAACGGTCGAACGGGGTCGACATGAACTCGATCCCGCGCTGCGCGCAGCGCGCGGCGATCGCCACGTGATCCGCCTCGCTCAGCTCCAGCTTCCGGATCAACTCGTGCTGATCCTGTTCGCCGGTCGTCGCCTTCTGGTATTCGGCGGTGCCGGTGCCGCGCGCGACGACGCGATCCGCGCGGAAGGTCTGGAACTTGACCGCATCCGCGCCCGCGCGAGCGGCCGCGTCGACGAGGTCGAGCGCCATGTCGAGGGAGCCGTTGTGATTGACCCCCGCCTCGGCGATGACAAAACACTTCACCACGCGGTCAATCCTCCGTCCACAACGATGTTCTGTCCGGTTACGTAGCTGGACGCGTCCGACGCGAGGTAGACCACCGCCCCCCCCATCTCCTGCGGCTGCGCCATCCTTCCCAGCGGCACGCGCGCGCTGTACCGGTCGACGAAGGTGTCGTTCTGGCCGCTGAAGGTACCGCCGGGGGTCACCGCGTTCACGCGGACGTTGCTCGCCCCCCAATAGGAGGCGAGATACTTCGTCAGCCCCCACAGTGCCGCCTTTGACGCGCTGTAGACGGCGGGCGTGTTGATCGCCCTCCCCTCGTACAGCGAGCCTTCGTAGATGCGCTGGTCCGGAGCGACGATCCCGTAGATCGATAAGGTGTTGACGATGCTCCCCTTGCCCCGGCTCGCCATCGCGGGGCCGACGATCTGGCAGGCGTTGACCACGCCCTTCACGTTGACCGCCATCACCTCGTCCCAATCCTCTTCCGGGAACTCCTCGAACGGCGCGAAGAAGTTGGCGCTCTTCGCCGCGGCATTGTTCACCAGCACGTCGATCGGCCCCATGTCCCGGACGATGGCCGACAGGGTCTCCGCGAGGACCGGGCGGCGGGTGATGTCGCTCTCGTAGAGCACTCCTCCGACCGGCGGGGTCGAGCCCGCCCGATCGACCACGGCGACGCGCCCGCCACGCGCGGTGAGCGCCGCGGTCATCTCGCGCCCCAGGATCCCGGCACCGCCGCACAGCACGATCGCGCGGCCCGTGAGGTCGAAGGGGTCAGCCGCCATCGCGCATCTCCATCAGCATTTCGACGAGCCGAAAGTCGATCAGGCTGTCGACGTCGATCGAGCGTTCCCGCGGCATGACGTGCAGCCTGGTCCTTCCCTCCCACAGCCCGAGGGTGAGCGTATGGCGGTGCCATACGTAGATCGACGCGTTCATGGCGTAGACCGCCGGTGCCTGCTGCCGCGCGACGACGCCGCCCGCGGCTCGCTTCGACAGCACCGCGCGCCCGTCCTCGATCTCGACCATGTTGAAATAGGGATTCTTCTCGGCCGGGTACGCGGTGATGACGCAGTCGGTTTGCGCATCGAGCATGGCCATGCACGTCGCGACGTCGTCGCGCGTCCGCAACGGCGACGTAGGGTCGAGATCGACGATGCGGTCGATCTCGGCCCCCTCCGCTTCCAGTGCGTCGATCAGATGGGCGATGACCGGAAGCTTGGCGGCCTGCGCCGTGGCCAGATGGTCGGGACGACGGAAGGGAACTTCCGCGCCCCACTCCCGTGCCACGGCCGCGATCTCCTCGCTGTCGGTGGAGACGACCACGCGATCGATGTCGTTCATGGAAAGCGCGAGCTCGATCGTGTGCGCGATCAGCGGCTTGCCGCGTAGCGGCCGGATATTCTTGCCCGGGAGCCCGGTGGAGCCGCCGCGCGCGCAGATCGTGGCGATCGTCGTCATGCCGTGGCTCCGTCGCGAAGGTGGGCGTTCGCGGCGATGGCGAGCCGGGTCGCGGCAAGCCCGGCCTCCAATGGCAGCGACGTCGGCGCGCCGGTCGTCACCGCCTCGACCAGCTCGCGCATGGCCTCGACATATGCCGGCCCCACGTCGAACCCATCTTCGATCCTTTCCTCGATCCCCGCATCGGTCGCGAGGATCAGTTCACGACGGCGGAGGTCCCACGTGACGGTCCCGAGGTCGCCGACGATCGACAGCCGTCGTACCGGCATTCGCGAGACGTAATCGAGTTGGATCGTGGCCGGGGCGCCCTCGAGCGTCTGCAGGAGGAGCGCGGCGACGTCCTCGCTCGTGATCTCGAGGTGTGACAGCGTCCCGCCGCAGGCGCCGACCAGCGCAAGTTCGTCGCCGAGCAACCAGCAGGCGAGATCGATCTCATGGACGAGGTCGAGGACGACCCCCCCGCCGCGCTGACGATCGGCACTGTAGCTGCGGCGATAATCCTGCGCCGGCCGCCAATCGGGGAGGTACTGTCCCACCTCGAAGCCGGCGCGCACCACGCGGCCCAACCGCCCCGCGTCGATCCACGACTTCGCCCGACGCAGCGACGGAAGAAAGCGGAGGACGCATCCCACCTGCGTCGGCGCGGCGCCCGACAGGGTCTCGAGCCGGCGGACGTCGTCGGCGGCGATGACGATCGGCTTTTCCACGAAGGTCGCGACCCCCGCCTCGAGCAGGGGCACCAGGACCTCCGCATGCCGGTCGGAGGGGTTGGCAAGCACCGCGAGCGTCGGCGTGGCGGCAAGCGCATCGGCGATGGTGCCGACCACGTCCGCTCCCAGTCCGCGACTGTAATCGTCCTCGCGGGCGCCGTCGCGCAGCAGCACGAAGTGCGTCGCCGGATCGATATCGCGCAGATTGTCGATGTGCCGCCGTCCGATCGATCCCGTTCCGATCACCAGTGCCCGAAGCGGAGGGACCGGCATCAGAACCAACGCTCCAGCTTCGTCAGCGCCTCCCAGAAGCCGGCGCCGTCGTTCTTATGCCCCTGCCAGATTTCCGGAATGAAGGACGCGGTAGGCGCGGTCCGATCGAGCGCATCGGCGACCAGGGCGAAATCCATGTTCCCTTCGCCGATCTGCAGTCCCTCGCCGTCCACCCCCTCGGCATCGACGATGTGCAGGTGCGCCGTCAACGGACCGACGGCCTCGAGGAACTCCTTGAACGACTCTCCGGCGTGCGTGCACGCGAGCTGCGAGTGCGACACGTCGAGGCAGTAGCGATAGCCGTGGGCACGATGGAAGGCGACGAGCTCATCGCTCGCCATGAACAGGTTATGGTAGCGCTGGCCCCCGAAATGCCACGGGAACGGCGGCATCGTCTGCGGGATGATCTCGACTCCCTCCGCGTCGACCTGCGCCAGCGATTTGGCGACCAGATCGTAGAGCGCTTGCCGCTCGCCGACGGGGATCGGCCCATCCATGGAGAAGCCGCCGGCATTGATGATGATGCACGGGCGCTTCGCCCGGTCGAAGTGCGAGGCCAGCCGCCGCGTCACCTCCACGACCCGCTGCAGCTCGGCGATCGAATGCGCGCGGTAGGCCGGGTCTGGAGAGCACAAGTCCATGATGTGGTCATGCGCGAACAGCTCGGGGCTGTGCACCACCAGATCGAGGTCGAAGTTCCTGCCGCCCAGATGCGCCTCGACGTCCTCGTCCATGTCCTTGTAGCTGAGATGGAACTCGAGCAGATCGAGGTTCGTGGCGGCCGCCATCTTCTCGACGTCGTGGTATCGCACCGGCACGCCGAACGGGCGCCTGAACGTGAACGGACGCGCCTCGTAGTGCGAGACCTCGATGTCGGTGGGATAGAAGAAATCGCCCTCCGCGAAGTCCCGCAACGCTGCGCGACCGACCAGTTCCGCCTTGCGATACGGCTGCAGCCCCTGCCCAGGACTGCGCGTCGAGACCATGTCCGCGGCAATCGTCTCGCCCTTCGCGATCGGACGGGCCGCGACCAGGCTCTTGGCCAGGATCTCGCGGTTCATCATCTCGCCCTGCGTGATGCGACGCACGTCGCCCGACCCGAGCGATTCCTCGACCTCGCGGATCGCACCGACCATCTGTCGGAACTCGTCCGGCAGCAGGCTGACACGATGGTCGTTCCCTTCCATACCGCGGTCGACGGTGAAATGCTTCTCGATCACTCGCGCGCCGCGCGCGACCGCGGCCACCGCGACGGCGATCCCGCGCTCGTGGCCGGAATAGCCGACCATGCAGTCGCCGATCGTGCGCAGCCGATCCATGTAGCGCAGGTTGATGTCCTTGAACGGCGCCGGATAGGTCGAGTTGACGTGCAGCAGCACGTACGGAGCGGCATGGTCCTTGAGAATCTTCACCGCTGCGACGATTTCCGCCTCCGACGACATGCCGGTCGAGCAGATCAGCGTCCGCCCCGTGCGTGCCATGGCCGCCAGGAAGTCGTGGTTGGTGAGATCGGCCGAGGCGAGCTTGAACCCAGGCATGCCGTAGTCGACGAGGACGGCGAGGCTCTCTTCGTCCCACGGCGTGCACAGCGGCATGATGCCGCGCGTCTTGCAGTGGTCGAAGACTTCGATCATCTCCTCGTTGGTGAGCTGAAAGCGCGACAACAGGTCGAGAGTGTATTGGGCGCCGAGATCCGCGCTCGTATCATTCGCATCGCCGGCATTGCGGTAGAGCGACGACAGGCTGCGCATCTGGAACTTCGCGCAGTCCGCCCCCGCTTCCGCGGCGAGGTCGACCAGGCGCTTGGCGAGTTCGATGCTGCCGTTGTGGTTGTTGCCGATCTCGGCGATGACGAATGCCGGGGTGTCGTCCGAAATGACGAAATCCCCGATCTGCGTCTTCGGCTCGCCACGCCGCGCGATCGCGACCAGGTGGCGATGGCGGTCGACCAGCGGGATGATCGTGATGCGTTCGTCGAGCGCCTGCTCGAGCTGATCGATCGACGTATCCTGCGGAAAGGACACGAAGTCGGTGTTCGCCACCGTCAGCGCGGCCACGTTGGTGTCGAAGCGGGGGTTCGCCGTGATCCAGCGGCGCACGTCGCCATCGGTCAGCACGCCCTCGACGGCGCCGGAGGCCGACACGCAGAAGACGACGCGCGACCGATTGTCGCTGATCTTCGTCAGCGCCTTTGCCAGGCTGTCTTCGGAGAAGACGATGAAGGGCGCGGTATTCTTGTCGATGATCATCGGAATTCGATCGCTTTCATCACGGCTTCGACCATGGCGAAGTCGACGAGGCTGTCGATCTCCAGACCCTCCTCCTCGCGCATGACGAACATGTCGATACGTCCGCACAGACGATTGCCGCTTGCCGCGAACGCGTCGGTCCTGGTCAGGTAGAGCGAACCGTTCTCGCGGAAGGACCGATCCTCGGGACGAATATCCTGTCGCCGCGGACGGTTGCGGAAATCGTACAGCGCCTCGGGCACGGACGGGTTCTTCCAGAAGAAATGGTGGTTCTCGTTCACGCCCAGCAACGAGTCGGCACCGCCGGCCGCGAACTGCGCCAGCGCGGCGGGGATGGTGTCCGGCAGACGCAGCGGAGAGGTCGGCTGCAGCAGGAGAACCGCGTCGAACCGCTCCCCCTGCTCCTCGTACCAGCGCACCGCATGCGCCATCACGGGCTCCGTCGCGGCGGTATCGCTCGCGAGTTCGGCCGGTCGCAGGAACGGAACGTCGGCACCGTGATCGCGTGCGACCGCGGCGATGTCGGCATCGTCGGTCGACACCACGACCCGCTCCAGCCCTGCATCGCGCGCCTGACGGATGCTCCAGGCGATCAGCGGCAGGCCATGGATGGGACGAAGGTTCTTTCCCGGGACTCCCTTCGACCCGCCACGCGCAGGAATGATGGCGAGGACGTCGCTCATCGTTCCAGCAGGTCGCGGAAGTAGGCGATGGTCTCGCGCAGGCCGTCCTCGAGCGCGACGGTCGGCGCCCATCCGAGGTCACGCTTGGCGATCGAGATATCGGGTTGGCGCTGGCGGGGATCGTCGGCGGGGAGCGGGCGGTAGACGATGCGGCTCGCCGATCCGACGAGCGACAGCACGCGCTCGGCCAGTTCGAGCATCGAGAACTCGCCGGGATTGCCGAGGTTGATCGGCCCGGTGGTTTCCGGCGGGCTCGCCATGAGGCGCACGAGCCCGTCCACGAGATCACTCACGTAGCAGAAGCTGCGGGTCTGGGAGCCGTCGCCGTAGATCGTGATGTCCTCGCCCTTCAGCGCCTGGACGATGAAGTTGCTGACGACCCGTCCGTCGTTCGGGTGCATGCGCGGACCATAGGTGTTGAAGATCCGCGCGACCTTGATCGGGATGGCGTGCTTGCGGTGGTAATCGAAGAACAGGGTCTCCGCGACGCGCTTTCCCTCATCGTAGCAGCTGCGGGTCCCGATCGGGTTGACGTTGCCCCAATAATCCTCGGTCTGCGGGTGGATCGACGGGTCGCCGTAGATCTCGCTGGTCGAAGCCTGGAGGATCTTCGCTCCGGTCCGCTTCGCCAGCCCGAGCATGTTCATGGCACCCATGAAGCTGGTCTTGGTCGTCTGGATTGGGTCGTACTGGTAATGCTGCGGCGATGCCGGGCAGGCGAGATTGTAGATTTCCTGCACCTCGACGTGCAGCGGATTGATCACGTCGTGGCGGACCATCTCGAAATCGGGCCGGCCGAGAAGGTGGAAGATGTTGGCGCGCGATCCCGTGCGGTAGGAATCGACGCAAAGGACGTTGTTGCCTGCCTCCAGCAATCGCTCGCACAGATGGGAACCGACGAAACCCGCCCCCCCCGTCACGAGGATCATCTTCTGGTTCGGAGAAACTGTCATCGCGGGTCCTGATCGGAGGAGTCGGTTGATCGTGCACCGCCCGTCGCGGGCGTCAGGCGAAAGCGGGACAGCCGTCCCTCGACGGCGTCCTCGGGCGTGGTCTTTCCTTCCAGCGCGAGCCAGACGAAGGCGCATCCTCGAGGGACGTCGACGATGCGCGCCACGCCGGCGGGCGAGTTGGGACGGAGGCCGAGCGTTCCGAGCTGCGCCCCCGTCTGGGCGCAGGTCACGCGCCCGGCGACGAGCGCCGCGGCTGGGCCGACCATGGTGCCGGCCAGGTCGAGCCGGTGTGGCCCCGGGCGGACCGCGATCAGCCGCCGGAGCAGAAGCCCGCTGCCGTCTCCGAGCAAGGTGAAGTGGAACAGACCGGCCTTCGCATC
>WLOB01000219.1 GCA_009699505.1 Actinomycetota bacterium
CGCACTACCATCGCCCCGGTGAGCGTCCTGCCCGGCACCGAGCACCAGCCGCACGCCCGGGCCGTCCTCGCCCGCGCCCTGGCCCGGGAGGACGCCGCCGGCCGGCCGGTCCCGGGCGACCCGTCGCACGCGTACCTCTTCCAGGGCCCGCCCGGCAGCGGCAAGCGGACGGTCGCCCGCGCCCTGGCCACCGCCCTGCTCTCCGAGGGGGCCGACGGCACGGCGCTGGACCCCGCGGGCGTGGCGACGCGCGTGGAGCGCCGCTCGCACCCCGACCTCACCTGGGTCAGGCCGACCGGCGGGATCATGCGCAAGGAGGACGTCGACGAGGCGGTCGTGCAGGCCGTCTCCCGCCGCCCGTTCGAGGCCCGGCGCCGCGTCTTCGTCCTGGAGTCGGCGCACGCGATGAACGACACGGCGGCCAACCGGCTGCTGAAGACGCTGGAGGAGCCGCCGGACTACGTCGTGCTCGTGCTGCTGTCGGAGCGCCCCGGCGAGCTCCTGACCACGATCCGCTCCCGCTGCCAGATCGTGCGCTTCGACCCGCTGCCCGAGGACGACCTCACGGGCCGGCTGCAGCGCGACCACGGCGTCGACGCGCTCACGGCGCGGGCCTGCGCGCGCCTGGGCCTCGGCGACGCCCAGCTCGCCCGGACGCTCGCCGGGCCCGAGGGCGCGCCGATGCGCGCGGCCGCGGAGGCCGTCGCCCGCCACGCCGTCCACGCCGTGCCCGGCCAGCCGCCGTGGAAGGCGATGTCGGAGGCCGCCGCCGAGCGCGGCAAGGCCGCCGGTGCGCTCGTCGAGGCCGAGGCGAAGGAGACCGCCGAGCGGCTCCCGGACCGCGAGCGCCGCCGGGTCGAGCGCAACGCGAAGGACGACGCCAAGCGCGTGGTCCGGCGCGAGCGCACCGCCGCCCTCGACGTGTCGCTGCGCCTCTGCGGCCTGTGGTTCCGCGACGCCGCGTCCGTCGCCCTGGGCGCCGAGGATGCGGTCCACCACGTCGACCGGGTCGCGCAGCTCCGGGAGGACGCGGCGCGCTCCGACGTGCACCGGCTGCTGCGCTGCGTCGACGTCGTGGACGAGACGCGCCGGACGTTCCGGCGCAACGCGGGCGAGGACCTGCAGCTCGACGCGATGAGCGTCCGGCTCGCCGGCGCGCTCGCGCGCCGCTGAGGAGTGCGGAGCGTCCCCGTGCCCGCCGGCCGGGGCACCGGTCGGCCGTCGGCGGCCCGCCCCCGCACGGGTGGCCCGGCGGGTCTCCGGCCGGCCCGGAACGAGCGGGGCACCCCGGAACGCGACGCGCGCGGCCGGTGGCCGCGCGCGAGGGTCCTGCTCCGGCCGGCCCGGAGGGCCGGCCGGACGTGCGGGTGCTACTCCGTGATCGTGACGTAGAACCGCTTGCGCGTCGTGGCGCTCGTGGGCGACCCGTCGGACAGGCGCGGGCTCACCACGAAGTGCGTGTTCGTGTTTGCGCCGGCCGGGGCGCAGGCGACGACGCCGGGGATGGCGCAGCGGGTGGCCGCGATCTCGCCGGAGAACTCGGGGTTGTTGTCGGGGCCGACGTCCTTGCCGTTGTTGACGGTGGGCGAGCCGCCCTGGTCGACCTGGTTCTGCAGGGCGATCGTGGCGGAGAGGCCCTTGCTCGAGAGGTCCTCGCCCGAGTCGATGTAGACGTTCTCGGACGCGCCGGCGGGCGTGCCGCCGTACGTGGAGCGGATCGAGAAGCCACCGGACTGGGCCTCGATCTGGCCCGCGGCGTTGACGAGCACCCAGCGGGTGGACTTGGCGGCGACGGCGGCCGGCACCTTCGAGAGCGCCTCGGCCACGGCCTTGTCGACGGCCTCCTTGACGATGGCGTCCGCGTCCTTGCCGTCGACGCGGTCGGCGTTCAGGCCGGTCGCGACGCCCGTGGCGTTCGTGGTGAACGGCTTCGTGCCGTCGCCGCCGTTGGCGACGCTGATGTCGCCGCCGACGTTGCCGCGACCGGCGCGGAACTCGAAGGCCAGGCCGCTCGAGAGGTTGTTCGCGCGGATGCACGGGTTCTTCTCGTCGGTGGCCGACGTCTTGGCCGTCGAGCGGCAGCCGTAGATCGCGCCGCCGCCGGTCGAGGAGAGGTTCGACTGGCGCGTGGCGTAGCCGCCCTTGGCGCCCGGGCCGGCGTTCTCGGTGCCGATGATCTGCGTCTCCTCGTTGGCCGAGTTGCGCTCGCCGAGGGTGAGGGTGCCGCCGGTGGCCGCGTAGGTCAGCGGGGCGATGCCGAAGGCGAGGATGCCGGTGCCGACGATGACTGCGCGCGTGCGGCCGGTGCCGCGACGCGGGACCAGGCGGCCCAGGCCGGTGCGGCCCGTCGGTGTGTCCTGCTGCTCGTTCTCGTGCTGCATGGGGGTGCTCCAGGGGTCGATCCGCCCGTCGCCGTCCGCAGCGCCGGTGTCGGATGCTCGTAGCAACGTCCAGGAGTCCCGGGTGGATGCGCGCCACACGAGCGGTCCCGTGCCAGGACGGCGTCCACACGGCCGGCGGTCCCGCGTGGGTGGAACGCCGGGTCCAGTGCGGGCCTGGGGTGGGACGACGTACGCACCCGGCCGAAGCGGGCCAGGCGGATGTCGCGGCCCGGATGCCCGCACGCCGGTCGGGGGACGATGTCGTACGCCGATCACCCGGGGTGGGGCGATTCGCCGCGGAGCGCCCCGGATGGCCGTTGCTACCGTCGTTCACGCGGCCCCCGCCCGGGCCCGCGTCGCGCGACCGTCCCGCGCACGTGGAGCCCGCCGCGAGGGCGGTGTCCCGTCCCGCCGCCTCGACCCCGTCGCCCGACGTCCCCCCGGGCGGCGGCGGTCGTCGCACGCAGCCTGACACGGCCCCCGGCGGGCGGTCTACGATGCGGAACCGTGTCCTCCGTTCCCCAGGCGCCCTTCGCGGGGCTCCGCATCCTCGTCGTCGACGACACCGAGGAGCTCGCCGAGATCCTGACGTTCGTCCTCGTGCGCGAGGGTGCCGAGGTCGAGGTCGCCACGGACGGGCACCAGGCCGTCGAGCGCGCCGCCGCGACGGCGTACGACGTCGTCCTGATGGACGTCGGGCTGCCCGGCATCGACGGGCTCGAGGCCTGCCGACGGATCACCGCGCACCGCGACACCGTGGTCGTGATGCTCTCCGCCCGGGACGCCTCCGCCGACCGCGAGGCGGGTGCCGCCGCGGGGGCCGCCGGCTACCTCTCCAAGCCCTTCACGCCCCGGGCGCTCGTCGACGGCCTGCGCGAGATCCTCGGCGCGGGCGACGGGGCCGGCCGTGCGGGCGACTGACCGTGCCCGTGGCTGAGGCCGGTCCCCGCACGGGGGCCTCGAGCGACCTGCCGGACCCGGCGGTCGTCCGGGCGCTCGGTGCGGCCTGCGGCCTCGACCTCGAGGCGTTCCGCCCGGCGCACGTGACGCGGACGATCGACCGCGCCGTCGAGCGCCTCGGCCTCCGCGGACCGGGGGCGCTGGCGCCCGCCGTCGCCGCGGACGCCCGGCTGCGGGCGCGCTTCCGCCGCGCCGTCGCGGTGTCGACGTCGGGCATGTGGCGCGACCCGCAGCAGTTCGACCTGCTCGACCGCCTCATCGGCGCGGACCACGCGGACCGCCGCCCGCCCCGCGTGTGGTCCGTCGGCGCCTCGGACGGCAGCGAGCTCTGCAGCCTCGCGCTCCTCCTCGAGGGCCTCGGGCGCCTGGACGGCGCCGTGCTGCTCGGCAGCGACCTGCTGCCGGAGAACGTCGCGCTGGCCCGCGAGCGGTGCCGCGAGCGGTGCCGCGAGCGGCTGACGCCCGCGCAGCTCTCGACGCTCCGCTTCGAGGAGCGCGACGTCGTCCGGAGCGCCCCGACCGGCTCCTGGGACGTCGTGCTCTGCCGCAACGTCCTGATCCACCTGGCACCGGACGCCAAGCGCGCGATGCTCGACCACGTCACGGGGGCCGTGGCGCCCGGCGGGCTGCTCCTGCTCGGCCGCAGCGAGCGGCTGCCCCGCGACGAGCGTCGCGGCCTCGCCGACGCCGGCCAGAACGCGTACCGGAGGTGCGCGTGAAGCACCGCCTCACGCCCCTGATCGCGACGGTCTCCGTCGTCGTGGCCGTCCTCATCGGCACGATCCTCGCCGCGCTGACCGTGGCCGTGGTCCAGCTGCGCGACTCGGGGCGCGACGCGACCCAGGCCGAGCGGACGGTCTCCGTCGCCAACCGGGTGGAGCGCCTCGTGCTCGACCTCGAGACGGGCGGCCGGGGCTTCCTGATCGCCGGGAACGAGCGGTTCCTCGAGCCCTACGAGAACGCGCGCCGCGCGCTGCCCGAGCTGCTCACCTGGCTCGAGACGGCCTCGGCGGACCCGGCGCAGAACCGTCGCGGCGCCGCGATCGCCCGGCGCATCCGCACCTACGAGTCCGACTGGGTCACCCCCGGGGTCACGCTGGCCCGCCGCGACCTCGGCGCCTCCCGTCGCAGGGCCGCGACCGGCCTGGGCAAGCGGCAGGTCGACGACATCCGGCAGCGGTTCGGGGCGTACCTCGCGGCCGAGCAGGCCCGCGCGAACGCCGTGCGAGAGGACGCGGACGCCGCGGGCCGCCGCGGGATCGCGCTCGGCATCGGCGGCGGCCTCGTGTCGATGCTGCTCGTCCTGGCGTTCGGCGGCTACCTGCTGCGACTCGTCGTCCTGCCCGTCCGGCGGCTGGCCGAGGCCGTCCATCAGGTGCGCGGCGGCGACCTCCAGGTGGAGGTCGTCGAGTCGGGCGCCGGCGAGGTCGGCGACCTGGCGCGTGGCTTCAACGCGATGAGCCGATCGCTCCAGGAGCACCACGACGAGCTCGAGGGACAGACCGCCGAGGTCGAGGCCCAGCGCGACGACATCGAGCGCACGATCTCCGAGCTCGAGGACGAGAAGGCGTGGGTCGAGACGCTCTTCGGCTTCGTCGAGCGCCTCGTCGCCGAGAGCGACCTCGGGAGCGTCTCGGACGTCGCGCTGCGGGAGGCCGCCCGGCAGGCCCGCGCCGACGCCGGCGTGCTGCGGGTCGTCGACGACGAGGGGCGGCTCGAGCTGGCGGCCGCGGTCGGGTTCGCGCCCGGCGCCCTGCCGCGGACGATCGACGCCCGCGGCGGCGTCGGTGGTCGGGCGGCGGCGGAGCGGCGGCCCGTCGTGCTCTCCCACGACGACACCGGCCTCCTGGTCGAGGGCCTCGGCGGCCCGGAGCGGCCCGTCCGGGTCAAGCACGAGCTGCACCTTCCGCTGCACCGCGGCACGGGGCTCCTCGGCGTCCTCGTGGTCGGCCGCGTCGCCGACCGCCCGTTCGCTCGCGACGAGATCGAGCGGGTCCGCGGCCTCTCCGAGCAGGCCGCCGTGGCGCTCGCGAAGGCCGTCGAGGAGCGCCGCGCGGCGCGCCTGGCCGCGGTGAACGCGGCCGTCCTGGACGCCACCTCCTTCGGCGTGATCATGTACGACCGGTCCGACCGCGTCGCGGTCGTCAACCGCCGCATGCGCGAGATGGCCGCGGTCCTGCGGATGCCCGTCGGCGGCGACCTCGGGCCCCGTGCGGACCGCATGGTCGAGCTCGCCGTCGATCCCGTCGCGGCCCGCGCGGCGATCGACGGGATGCGCTCCGACCCGTCGCGCACGGTGCGGGTCGAGGTGCACGAGCCCGAGTCCGACCGCTGGTTCGTCGCCCGCACGGACGCGGTGCACGACGACGCCGGCGCCGTCCTGGGCCGCATCGTCACCTTCCGCGAGAGCACCCACGAGCACGAGGTCCAGCGGATGCGCGACGAGTTCGTCGCGACCGTGACCCACGAGCTGCGCACGCCGCTCTCCTCCGTCGTCGCGGCGGTCGACCTGCTCGAGGACGAGATGGAGTCCCCGACGCCTGGGCAGCGGCACTGGACGGGGATGATCCGCCGCAACGTCGACCGGCTGCTGCGCCTCGTCGACGACCTGCTCACGGTCGCGCGGGCGGAGTCCGGCGAGTTCGCGCTGCGCCCGCAGTCGGCGGACCTCGCGACGATCGCCGGCGACGCCGCCGCCAGCATCCGCGCGACCGCGGAGACGAAGGGCGTCGAGGTCGAGGTCGACGTGGTCCCCGCGCCGCTGCGCGCCGACGTCACCCGCCTGGCCCAGGCGTGCGACAACCTCCTGGCCAACGCCGTGAAGTTCACGCCGTCGGGCGGCCGGGTGCGCATCCGGGTCGTGCGCGAGCCCGGTGCGTCGACCGTGATCCTCGAGGTGGCGGACTCCGGCGTCGGCATCCCCGAGGAGGAGCGGCGCCGGCTCTTCGAGCGCTTCTACCGGACGCCCTCCGCGACCCGCGACGCGGTCCCCGGGACGGGCCTGGGCCTCACGATCACGAAGGCGATCGTGGAGGCGCACGGCGGCACGATCCACGTGGCGGACGGCATCGACGGCGGCACCGCGTTCCGGATCGAGCTCCCCGTGGCGGGGCCGCAGGGCGACGCCCCGACGGCCTGAGCCGCCGGCTCAACGATCGTTCGAGCCCCGGCGGCGCCGCGCGGACTTGACACGTCAGGACTGAGATTTCTATCTTCCCGGGTGCAAGATCTGTTTTCGACCTACGGAGGTTCAAGTCATGGCCATCGTTCGTTGGGAGCCCGCGGGCGACCTCGGCTCGCTGCAGCGCGAGATCGACCGCGTCCTCTCGTCCTTCCTGGGCGGCGAGGCGGTCCGGCGCCCGTCGCGCGGCTGGACGCCGGCGATCGACCTGCAGGAGCACGAGGACGGGTTCGTCCTGACCGCCGACCTGCCCGGCGTGTCCGCCGACGACGTCGCGATCGACGTGGAGCGCAACGTCCTGACCCTGAGCGGTGCGCGGTCCCGCAGCGACGCGGGCGGCACCATCGTCTCGGAGCGCGGCTACGGGTCGTTCCGCCGCCGCCTGACGCTGCCCGAGGGCGTCGACCCGGACGAGATCGTCGCCTCGTTCGACCGGGGCGTCCTCGAGGTCCGGATCCCCAAGCCGGCGCAGGCGCGCCCGCGCCGGGTGTCGATCGACGTGGGCGGCGGCGACCGGCCCACGATGATCGAGGGCACCGCCGGCGACGCCGGCACCAGGGAGACCACGGAGCGCGCCGACGCCGCGGCGTGACGCGCGGGGCGGCCGCCCGGCGGGCGGGCCGGCCGCGGCCCCGGGCCGCGGTCCCGGGCCGCGGCCCCGGGAC
>WLOB01000022.1 GCA_009699505.1 Actinomycetota bacterium
CCCGCCCGCTCCGGGTCAGTCCGCCGCGCAGCCCGGCGCGGCCGCCCGGGCCCGGCGCTCGCGCAGCGCGGCGCGGGCGCCGGGGACGAGGACGGCGAGCGTGACCAGGACGCCGACGAGCGCGACGCCGCTGACCAGGGCCGTGGCGGGCACGAGCGCGTCGAGCACGCCCGCTCCCGGGTCGCCGGGGACCGCGGTGCCCGACACGACGGCGGTGACGAGCGCGAGCACGACGGCGCCGCCGACCTGGAAGCTCGTGTTGACCAGGCCGGACGCGAGCCCCTGCTCGTCGTCCGCGATGCCCGAGGTCGCCTGCATGTTCAGCGCGGGGAACGCCAGGGCGAAGCCGACGCCCAGGAGCAGCATCGTCGGCAGGATCACCGTCGCGTAGACCGGCGTGCCGTCCGCCCGCAGGAACAGGAGGTACGCCCCGGCGAAGGCCAGGAGCCCGAGCAGGATCACGGAGGCGCTGCCGATCCGGTCCACGAGCGCGCCGGTGCGCGGCGCCCCGAAGGCGACGAGCAGGCCGGCGGGCAGGAACGCCAGCGCGGTCTGCAGGGGCGACCAGCCCAGGGCGTCCTGCAGGTACAGCGTGCCGAGGAACTGGAAGCCCACGTAGGAGCCGAAGACGACGAGCGCCCCGACGTTGGCGTGGACGATGTGCCGCGAGCGGAAGACCCCGAGGCGGACGAGCGGGTGCGCCGTGCGTCGCTCGATCGTCACGAACGCGGCGAGCAGGAGCGCGCTCGTGGCGAACGCGGCGAGCGTCAGCGGGTCGAGCCAGCCGCGGCCCGGCGCCTCGACGACGGCGTAGACGAGCAGCAGCATCGAGCCGGTGACCGTGCTCGCGCCCGCGAGGTCGTAGTGGCGGTGGCCCGCGTCGTCGGGCACGTCGCGGGCGATGAAGCGCGAGGCCGCGAGCAGCAGGACGAGGGCGATCGGGGCGGGCAGCAGGAACGTGTAGCGCCAGCCCAGCTCGGTCAGCAGGCCGCCGAAGACGAGCCCGAGCGAGAAGCCGCTCGCGCCGCAGGCGGCGTAGATCGACAGCGCCTTGTTGCGGGCCGGGCCCTCGCGGAAGGTCGTGGTGATGATGGAGAGGCCGGCGGGCGCGGTGAACGCGGCCGCGACGCCCTTCACGAAGCGCGTGACGATGAGCAGGGTGCCGTCGTCGACGAGCGCACCCAGGAGCGAGGCGACCGCGAAGACGCCCAGCGCGACGAGGAAGACCCGGCGCCGGCCGAGCAGGTCGGCGGCGCGGCCGCCGAGGAGCAGCAGGCCGCCGTAGCCCAGGACGTAGCCCGAGACGACCCACTGCAGGGTGCCGGGCGAGAGACCGAGGTCGGCGCCGATGGACGGCAGCGCGACGCCGACCATCGAGACGTCGAGCCCGTCGAGGAAGAGGGCGCCGCAGAGGACGATGAGCGCGGCCCAGACCGCGCCGTCCCACCGCTCGCCGTCGACGCCGCCGGTCGCGGGACCGGCTGGCGCCGCGGCGCCGGTGGCCGCGACGCTCACGCGCCGGTGCGCAGCGTCGTGTCGCGCCGCCGGCCCGGGCCGGCGGCGTCGAGGTCCTCGAGCGCGTCGAGGTCGGCGTCGCCCCCGAGGTCGAACTCCTCGACGTCGGAGCCGAAGGCCTCGGTGCCGGCGGCCGGGCGGTCGCCCGGGCGCTGCGCGGCGAACCAGGACGCCGGGCCGTTCACGGGCGTGACGGTGGGCGGGGTGAAGAAGCTGCGGGCGGCGCCGAGGGCGCTGCCGACGGGTGCGGAGAGGGAGAGCATGCGCCGAAGTATATGCACACGCATCTTCTGCTCGTGCATTTTCTGTGAACGCATGAGGTGCATCCGCATGGACCGGGGCGCCGGGTGCTAGATTCGATGACCTGATGACGCCCGAACCGACCGTGGAGCAGTGGCGCTCGATCCTCGCGGCGCACGCGGCGATCACCTGCGCGCTCGAGCGCGAGCTGCAGGACGCCCACGGGCTGTCGGTGAGCGAGTTCGAGGTGCTCGAGCGGCTCGTCGACGGCGAGTGCCGCGAGCGGCGGATCCAGGAGCTGGCCGACGCCGTGCACCTGAGCCAGAGCGCCACCACGCGCGTCGTCGGCCGCCTCGAGAAGGACGGCCTCGTGTGCCGCGCGATGTGCGCGGCCGACCGTCGCGGCGTGTTCGCCGAGATCACCCCCGCCGGCCGCGAGCGCTACGCCGCCGCGCGCCCGACGCAGCGCCGCGTGCTCGACGAGCACCTGGCGCCCGTCGTCGCCTAGCGCGACGGCGCGGGGGCGGACCGGGCGCCGCCCCCCCCGCCGCGCCCGGGGACGGCCGCCGGACCGCCGCGTCCGCCCCGCCTCAGTCGCCCGACGCGGCGACCCGCGCCGCGGCGAGGTGCTCGGCGACGAGGGTCGCCGCGCGGTCGGCGTCGCGCGCCTCCACGGCGTCGACGATCGCGGCGTGCTCGTCGATCAGGACCGCCGGCCGGACGCCGCCGCGGCGCAGCATCCCGACCGTCATGCGCTCCTGGCGGTCCCGCAGGCCGTCGAAGAACCGCAGCAGCACGTCGTTGCCGGCCGCCGCGACCCACGCGCGGTGCAGCCGGCGATCGGCGCCGGCCGAGGCGACGAGGTCCCCCGTGCCCAGGAGCCGCCGCTGGTCGTCGAGGATCGCGCGCAGCTCGGCCAGGAGCGCCGGATCCGCGGGGCGCCGCAGGACGGTGCGCAGCGCGTCGGCCTCCACGAGCGCCCGGGCGGCGAACATCTCGCGCGCCTCGCGGGCGGTGACGGGCAGGACGAGCGCGCCGCGCTTGGGGTAGAGCGCGAGCAGGCCCTCCGCCTCGAGCTGCAGGAACGCCTCGCGCACCGGGGTGCGGCTGACGCCGACGGCCGCGGCGACCCCGCCCTCGCTCAGCAGGTCGCCGTCGGCGAGGGTGCCGTCGAGCAGCCCGCGGCGCACGTGGTCGTACGCGCGGCGGGACGCGGAGGGCGCGGTGGTCGGCGGGCTGCCCATGCTTAGATGCAGCATAGATGCAAGGCCGACGGACCACGATCGCCGCCCCCGCCGCGCCGGTCGTGGAGCGCCGCGGCCGTCCAGGCCGGGGCGCGGATCCCGGCGCCGCGCCGCGCCCGGGTCTGCGGCGCGCGTGGCTCGTCTGGGGCGTCGGCGCCGTCGCGTACCTCGTGGCGATGCTCCACCGGATGTCGCTCGGCGTGGCCGGGACGGACGCCGCGGAGCACTTCGGGGTCGCCGTCGGCGCGCTCGGCGCGTTCACGTCGCTCCAGCTCGTCCTCTACCTCGCGATGCAGGTGCCCGCCGGGCTCCTGGCCGACCGCTTCGGCCCGCGCCGGACCCTCGCGATCGGCCTGGCGATCATGGCGACGGGCGAGCTCGTCTTCGCCTTCGCGTCCTCCATGCCGGCCGGCCTCGCGGGCCGGGCGCTCGTGGGCGTCGGCGACGCGCTGACCTTCCTGAACGTCCTGCGCCTGGCCCACGCGTGGTTCCCGCAGCGCCTGCAGCCGCTGCTCGCCGCGCTGACGGGCTTCGCCGGCGCGCTCGGCCAGCTCGCGTCGACGGTCCCCCTCGAGCTCGGGCTGCGCAACCTGGAGTGGACGGGCACGTTCCTGCTCCTCGGCGGCGTGACCGCCGTGCTCGCCGTCGCGCCGCTCGTGCTCGTGCGCGACCGGCCCGCGGTCCCGCCCGACGGCCGGCCGCCCGGGCCGGACGCGGACACCCCGCTCGTGCCGGAGCACGACACGATCGGCCGGACCCTCGCCGCGGCGTGGCGGCGCCCGGCCACGCGCCAGGGCTTCTTCATGCACATGGGGGCCCTGTCGCCGTTCCTCATCGTCGCCGCGGTCTGGGGCGTCCCGTACATGACGGGCGCGCAGGGCCTGACGCGACCCGAGGCCGCGAGCGTCCTGCTCGTCGGCGCCCTCGCGTTCGTCGTCTCCGGCCCGCTCGTCGCGGTCCTCGTCGGGCCCGACGCGCGGCGCCTGCGGGCCGCGGGCCTCGGCTTCCCCGCCGCGACGACGACGACCTGGGCCGTGCTGCTCCTGTGGCCCGGGGCCGTGGTCCCCCACGTCGTGCTGGTGGTCGCGATCGCCGTCACCGGGACGTGCGCCGGCGGCTCCATGCTCGCCTTCGAGGTCGCCCGACGCGCGTCCCCCGCGGCCGCCAGCGGCGCCGCCGGGGCGCTCGTGAACTGCGGCGGGTTCTCCGCGGCCGTGATCGGGTCGCTCGTCATCGGCCACTTCCTGGGCGACGGCGACCGCGGCGCCGTGGCCACCCAGCACGCGATGCTGCCCGTGCTCGCGTTCGCCGCGATCGGCCTCGTCGGCGGCGCCCTGACGACGGACCGGGGCACGCGCCGCCCGTCGCGCCGGCGGTCCGCGGCACCCGTCTCCGGCGACTGAGGGTGGGGGCGTCGGCGGTCCGGGGCGTCCGTCCGCGGCGACGTCGGACGGGGCGGCCGACGGGCGATCCCGCCCGTCCTTGTGTGATGCGCGACCGGAACGCGCTCGGATCCGTACCATCGCCCCGATGACGCGCGCACGACGACGGACCATCGCGCTCGCGCTGACGGTGGTGGCCGGGTCGGCCGGTCTCGCCGGCTGCGGCGGGAGCGACGACCCCGGAACGGCGACGAAGGCCGCCGCGAAGTCGCCCGAGGCCCTGAAGCTGCAGCCCGTCCGCGCGGACGCCGCCGAGGCCGGCGAGAGCTCACCGCTGCCCCAGGGCGCCAAGCGCGGCCCGGCCGCCCCCGTGCCGTCCTCCGTCGGCGAGAAGAGCGCGCAGAAGGCCGAGCAGGCCTCGAGCGCGGAGGAGCCGACGTCGGCCGAGGACGGGATCTCCCCCGGCGCCCCGAGCGACGCCGAGATCCGCGCCGAGCTCGAGCAGCTCGAGGACGTGCAGGCCGACGCGAAGAAGGACGCGCTGAAGGCCGGCCCGTCCGAGACCCTCGCCCTGACGCGGAAGGGCAACGCGAAGATCCCCGAGGGCGCGCCGCCCGCGATCGCCGCGATCATCGGCAGCGCGAACGCGATCGCCCGCTTCCCGTACGTCTACGGCGGCGGCCACGGCGGGTTCGTCGACTCGGCGTACGACTGCTCCGGCTCGGTCTCCTACGCGCTCGCCGGCGCGGGGCTGCTCGACGCGCCGATGGTGTCCGGCGCGTTCGAGAAGTGGGGCGAGCCCGGCCCGGGCCGCTGGGTCACGATCTACGCGAACGCCGGGCACATGTTCATGACCGTCGCCGGCGTCCGCTACGACACGAGCGGCCGGTCCGGCGTGTTCGGCAGCCGCTGGAACGCGGCGCCGCGCAGCACGAGCGGCTTCGTCGTCCGCCACCCGCCGGGCCTGTAGGCCGGGCGGGCCGGCCGGCCGACCGGCCACCTGGCCCGGAGCGGGCCGACCGACCGGCCACCTGGCCCGGAGCGGGCCGGCCGACCGGCCTCAGCGGGCCGTCGCGGCACCCATTCCGCGCAGCAGCCGCAGGGCGACCCCGCGCAGCGTCTCCTTGCCGCGGGCGTGCGTGCCGTTGCCGGTCGTCGTGATCGACAGCGCCACGCGGCGCCCGTCGTCGCCGACGAGCAGCGCCGACTGGTGGTCGACGGCGCCGGAGCCGCTGCCCCAGCCGCCCTTGAACCGCAGGGTCCAGCCGTCCGGCAGGTCCACCGCCCCGACGCCCCAGCGCTGCGACGGGACGATCGTCTCCAGCAGGCGCTGCGCGTAGGCGCGGTGACGCGCCGGCAGCAGCGCGTCGAGCCGGTGGAACAGCGCGACCTGGTCCCGGGCGCTCGTCCGCGACAGGCCCCACACGCGGGCGAGGCGCAGGTCCCGCATCCCCGCCGCCCGGCCGAGCCGGCGCAGCCGCGCGTCGCCGACGATCCCGCGCACCCGCGTCGCCGTGACGTCGTCGGAGCGGCGGACCATCGGGTCGAGCAGCGCCCGGTCGCCGGCCCGCAGCGCGCGCCCGCGGACGTCGCCGCTGCGCAGGTGGGCCGCGAGGAACATCGTCTTCATCAGGGACGCGGCGGGCACGGTGCGCGCACCCCGCCAGGACCACGTCCGCGGCCCCTCGCGCACCGCGAACGAGACCGTGCCCGGCCGCCGGGCGGCGTAGGCGCGGGCCGCCGCGACGTCGGGGGACCAGGTCGGGGACGCCGCGACCGGCGAGGCCGCGACCGGGTCGGCCGAGGCCCCCGCCGCCGGCGCCGCCGCGACCAGGACGGCCGTCGCGACGACCGCTCCGCGCAGGCCCGCCCACCGACGTCCGCGGCCGGGGCTCAGCGCGGCCCCCACCGACGGGCCAGCGGGGCGGGCAGCCACCAGTTGGCCTTCCCGAAGAGCGTCACGAGCGCCGGCACGACGCGCGCGCGGACGACGGTGGCGTCGAGCAGGATGCCGGCGGCGAGGCCCGTCGCCAGGATGCGGATCTCGGTGTTCGGCGCCGCGCCGAGCGCGACGAACGCGAGGAAGAGCACGAGCGCCGCGCTCGTCACGAGCCGGCCCGTCCGGCCGAGGCCCTCGATCACGGCCTCGTCCGTCGAGCCGGTGCGGTCGTACTCCTCGCGCACCCGGCTGAGGATGAAGACCTCGTAGTCCATGGACAGGCCGTAGAGGAACGCGAAGATCGCCAGCGGCACCCACGTCGTGATCGACCCGGTGGCCGGGACCCCGCCGAGCAGCTCGGAGCCCCCGCCCTGCTGCCAGACGAGGACGACGATGCCGAACGACGACCCGACGGACAGCACGTTCAGGAGGATCGCCTTGATCGGCAGGACCACCGACCGCAGCGCGCGGGCCAGGAGCGCGAACGTGATGACGGCGATGAGCAGCACCATGACCGGGAACGACGCGTAGATCGCCTCGGTCAGGTCGCGGTCCTGCGCCGCCGGTCCGCCGACCCGTCCGCCGAAGTCCTCCTTCCCGGCGGCGTCGCGCACGCGGTCGAGCGTCTCGCGGCCGCGGTCCGACGCCGAGTCCTGCGACGGCAGCGCCACCGTCAGGGCCGCGTCGCCCCGCCGCCATGCGGGCGCGGTCGGGGAGACGACGCCCCGGATGCCCGAGGTCTCCCGCAGCTCGCGCTCCACGTCGCCGGCGGCCCCCGACGTGGTCAGGACCTCGATCGGGGTGATCGCGCCCGTGCCGAGGCCGTGGCGCTCGAGGTGCCGCAGCGCGGACCGCGCGTCCCCGCCGGCCGAGAGCGAGTCGACCGTCGGCTGGCCCGGCCGCAGCGTCGTCGCGACGCCCGCGAGCACGAGGAGGACGAGCAGACCGGCCGTCGCGGCGATCCACCGGCGGCGCACGACGAGCGCCGCCCAGCGGATCCAGCGGGGCGAGACCGTCGCGTCGCGCCCGGCGTGGCCCTGCCCCGCGTCCTGCGTCCCCGCGTGCCGGGCGGCCCAGCGGCGGTCGAGCCGCTCGCCCACCCCGAGCAGCAGCACGGGCAGCAGGGTCAGCGCGGCGAGCACGGAGACGATCGGGATGAGCAGGCCGCCGAAGCCGATGGAGCGGATGAAGGGCACGGGCACGACGACGAGGGCCAGCAGGCCGATGCCGACCGTGACGCCCGAGACCGCGACGGCGCGGCCGGCGGTGCGCATCGCGGCCTCGACCGCGGCGGGCCCCTCGCGCCCGGCGGCGCGCTCCTCGCGCCAGCGGAAGACGACGAGCAGGCTGTAGTCGATCGCGATCCCCAGCCCGATCAGCGCGATCAGGAACTGCACGACGAACGACACCTCGGTGAGCGCGGCGAGCGCGCGCAGCAGCAGGAACGTCGTGAGGATGGAGACCGCGGCGACGACGAGCGGCACGAACGCCAGCGCGGAGGAGAAGACCCACGCCAGCACGATCAGGGCCCCCAGCCCGCCGACGAGCGTCTCGATCAGGAGGCCCGCCCCTCCCCCGCCCCCGGAGTCGTCCGTGAGCGCCTCGATGCCCGTGACCGCGAGTGGCCGGCCGCCGACCTCGGTGCCCGCCGCGGCCTTCCGCGCCGCCGCGAGCGCCTGGGGGTTCTCGTCGGGCGCGGGGCGTCCGACGGGCGGGAACACGTAGGCGACGGACGCCCGGCCGTCGGCGGAGTCGAGGCCCTCGCCGGTGGCGCCGGAGCTCGAGACCGCGCGGGAGCCGGGGACCGCGCCGGCGACCCGCTCGACCGCCTCGCGCAGCTCGTCGCGGACGTCCTGGTCGCGGACGTCGCGGCCCTCCTCGGGCCGGGCGACGAGGACGATCGGCGAGATCGTGCCGCCGCTGCCGTACGCGCGGACGATCCGCTCGTTCGCCTCGAACGCCGGGCGGCCCGGCGCGTCGAAGGACTGCGAGAGCGCGTCGGAGATGCCGCTCGCGGCCCACGCGCCGGCCAGCGCGAGGACGACCCAGACCAGCGCGACGAGGCGCCTGCGGGCCATGACGAACCGCGTCATGCGGGGCACGGGGCCCCCGTCGGTCCGGGGGTGGGGGATGACGGGCGGACCGGGGTCACGGCCACCACCTTCCCCGATCGTGGCATGCACACGCTCGTCGGGGCGGTGGCGGGGTGTCGCCGCGGGCCGGCAGGTCGCGGCGGTGGGGCCGCGGGCGGGCGGGGCCGCGGGCATGTGGGGCCGCGGCGGAGCGGGCCGGGCCGCGGGCGGACGGGGGCGGGCCCGGGGTCTGGCACGATCGCCCGATGCCGTTCGGGAACGTGTGCGTCTACGCCGGGTCCAACGCGGGGATCGACCCGGCGCACGCCGACGTCGCCCGGACGTTGGGCCGGCTCCTCGCCGAGCAGGGCACCGGCCTGGTCTACGGCGGCGGCCGGACCGGCCTGATGGGTGCCGTCGCCGACGCCGTCATGGACGCCGGCGGCCGGGTGACCGGGGTGATCCCCCGCGGCCTGGAGCGCCGCGAGGTCGCCCACCGCGGCCTGACCGAGCTCGTGGTCGTGGAGACGATGCACCAGCGCAAGGCGCTCATGGCGGAGCGCGCCGACGCGTTCGTCGCGCTGCCCGGCGGCCTCGGCACGCTCGAGGAGCTCGTCGAGGTGGCGACGTGGACCCAGCTCGGCATCCACCACAAGCCGGTCGGCCTGCTCGACAGCGGCGGCTACTGGCGGCCGCTGCAGGCCTTCCTCGAGACCGCCGTCGACGCCGGGTTCCTCCTGCCCGAGAACCGCGCCACGATCCTCCTCGACGCCGACGCGGGGACGCTCCTGCGGCGGCTCGAGGACTGGCGGCCGGCGACGACGCGCGAGTGGCTCGACCTCGAGGAGTCCTAGGGCCGGGTGGTCCGCGCGGCCGGCGAGCCGCGCGCGGCGACGGGAAGCGTGCCGAACGATGCGGCATCGCGCGGGGGTGTCGTGCGGCCGCGCGACGGCGCGCCCCACCGGCCCGTCAGGATGGGGCCATGAGCGGCCTCCTGATCGGCATCGGCGTCGGCCCGGGGGATCCCGAGCACCTGACCCTGAAGGCGCTGAAGGCCCTGGAGCGCGCCGACCGCGTGTTCGTCCCGGTCACCGAGGCGGCGGGCGAGACGGGCCGCGCCGAGCACGTCGTCCAGGCGCACGTCGACCCCGCGAAGATCGAGCGCCTCGGGTTCTCGATGCGCGACGCGTCGCTGCGCCACGAGAACTGGGACCGCGCCGGGAACGCCATCGCCGCCGTCTGCCGCGACGGCGGGACCGCCGCGTTCTGCACCCTCGGCGACCCCAACGTGTACTCGACGTTCACGTACATGTGGCACACCGTGCGCAGCCTGCTGCCCGACGTCGTCGTCGAGACGGTCCCGGGCATCACCGCGATGCAGGACCTCGCGGCCCGCTCCGGCGCGATCCTCACGGAGGGCAACGAGTCCCTGACCCTCCTGCCCCTCACCGCGGGCGAGGACGTCCTCCGGGCCGCGCTGCGCGGCTCGGACACCGTCGTCGCCTACAAGGGCGGTCGTCACATGCCGCGCGTCCGCGAGGTCCTCGCCGAGGAGGGTCGCCTCGAGGGGGCGATCTACGGCGAGCACCTCGGCGTCGACGGCGAGGAGGTCCAGGCCGCCGGCGCCGACACGGAGAGGCGCGGCCCGTACCTCTCGACCGTGATCGTCCCGCCGGCCCGCAGCCAGGACCGCGGCGGGCGCCTGAAGGACGAGACGGGCCGCGCGATCTGAGGGGCCGCCGGGCGCGAGCGTCCCCTACCGCCGGACCGTCACCCTGCGCGACGCGCTCGCGGAGCGCAGGGTCGGCGCGGTCGCGCTGACCGAGGCGACCGTCGTGCGTCCGCGGGCGGCCCGGCGGCGGACCTTCAGCACCAGGCGCTTCGTGGTGCTCCGCGAGATCGAGGTGTTCGTGAAGCAGACGCGGCCGCCGACGAGGGTGCCGCCGCCCGTCCGGCGGACCAAGAACCGCGGCCCCGGGCGCACGCAGGTCCGGACGCCGGCGGCGGGTGCGTCGCCGACGTTGCGCACGCGCACCCGGACGGTGACGAGGCCCGAGCGGCGGACGCGGGAGCGCGAGATCGACACGGAGGCGCGCAGCCGCGCCTGCGGGCCCTGGGCGACGGCGGCGGTGGCGGTCGTCGACGGGGTCCGGCCGGCCCCGCCGGCCGTCGTGGCGATCGCCCGGCAGCTCACCGTCGCACCGACGGTGTCGGGGGCCAGGACGTGGGTCGGGCTCGGGCCGGACTGCAGGACGCGCCCGGTGCGGGTGTCGGTGAACACGTGCACGAACGCGGGCGCGTTGGACCACGTGCCGGCGGAGCACGTCAGCGCGTCGCCCGTGCGCGGCGCGCGGGGCGTGCGCAGGGAGACGTCCTCGCCCCCGCGCGGGGCGGCCGGCGGCGCGTCGCTGCCCAGGACGAACTCGCGGACCTCCGGGGCGGCGACGTTCGTGTAGAAGCTCGGCTGCCCGCCGCCGCACGCCGGGCCGCTCGAGACGACGCCGACCAGCCGCCCGGCCTGCACGAGCGGGCCGCCGCTGTCGCCCTGGCACGTGGAGCCCGCGGGCGTGCGCGACACGGCGTAGAGCGCGTTGACGCCCCCGGCACCGCCCGCCGAGAGCGGCGTCGCGGCGTCGATCAGCGGGACGTCGAGCGCGTGGAGCAGCCCGTCGGCGGCACCGCCGTCGGACTGCAGGCCGAACCCGGTGATGCGGGCGGGCCCGACGGGGCTGGGGCCGACGTCGGCGAGCGCGATCGGCTGGGTGTTGGCGTCGAACGTCAGCGGGGTGGACAGGGTCAGGACCGCCACGTCGTCGGCCAGGTCGGCGATCGTGCCGGAGCTCCCGTCGCGCAGCACGTAGCCCGGGTGCCGGCGGACGGCGGAGACCGTCCGGGTCTGCGGGGTGTCGGACGCCAGCGGCATCGGCTCGCCGCCGGAGCCCGGCGCGGCGTTGAAGCGCGAGAAGCCGGAGTTGACGCGGAACGACACGGCCGGCCGGTCCACGCGACCGTTCAGGACGCAGTGCGCGGCGGTGACCACGTGGGTCGCGTCGATGACCGCGCCGCCGCACGCCCCGTAGGAGAACGCGCCCGGGGCGCCGTACGGCTGCCCGTCGTCGCGGGCGCGGATCCGGACCTGCCACGGCGCGGAGGCGATCGTCGTGGTCGTGCCGCCGACGATCCGCGGGCGGGCGGGGGCCGCTGCCGGAGCGGCCACCGCCGGAGCGGCCGGCGCCGGCGAGGCCCGCAGGACGACGGTCCTCCCGCCCGGGCGCCCGCCCGCCCCGGTGCTGCCGGTCGATGCGCCACCGGGCGCGGCCCCGCCGGCCGTCGCCGCACCGGCCGACGTCCCGCCGGTCGACGCCGCACCGGCCGACGTCGCGCCGACGGCGAGGGCACCGAGCGCGACGAGCGCCGCGGCGGCGGGACCGACGACGAGCGCCCCGCCGACGCCGCCACGCCCCCGCCGGACGCGGGGTCCCGGGACGGCCGAGGGCGCCGGGCCGGCCGGGGCGGGCGGGGCGTCCCCCGGGTGGACCGCGGTGGGTGCGCCGCGGTGCGATGAACGGGAGGAGCGGCTCACCGCCCCAGGATATCCGCGGCACCCCGCGAGGACGACGGTTCGCGAGACCCCCGACCGGGACCCGCCGGACCGGCGTCCGCGGTCGGGTGCGTGGGGTAGCGTGGCCCCGTGCCGCCGTCCCGCCCACCGTCCCGCCGCGTCCCGGCCGGCGGGCTCGTGGTCGCCGGCGCGGTCGCCGGCCTCCTCGTCGCCGTGCCGTCCGCCGGGGCGCGCGCCGGCACGACGACCGCCGACGCCGGGCCGGCCGCCGCCACGCGCGCGTCGTCCACGGCCCCCGGCGCCCCGACGGTGCCCGCCCCCGCGCCGCGGTTCGCCTGGGACCTCGACGACCGGCTCCGCGACGGCCCGGCGCTCGCGCCCGGGGTGCCGGTGCCGAACGTCCTCCCCCGCCGCGAGCGCGGCGGCTACACGGCCAAGATCGTCCAGCGCACCGCGGTGCTCGACGCGCCCGGCGGGACGCGGCGCGTGTGGACCGCCACGCCGGTCACGCCGCACACGGGCAACGCGACGCGGCTGTCCGTGCGGACCGCCCGCTACGACGCCGAGGGCCGCGCGTGGCTCAGCGTCTCCCTGCCGATCCGGCCGAACGGCGCGGTCGGCTGGGTGCCGTTCGACGACGTCGTGCTGGACCACACGACGTACTTCGTGACGGTGCGGCTGGAGCGGCGGCGCATCGAGATCCACCGCGCCGGCCGGCTCGTGCGCAGCAGCCGCGTCGTGATCGGGGCCCGCGCCACGCCGACCCCGCCAGGCGAGTTCGCGCTCTACGAGATCGCCCGGCAGGGCAGCCCGAAGGACTTCCTCGGTCCGTGGGCGCTGCACCTCACCGCCTTCTCGAACGTGCTGACGAACTACGGCGGCGGGCCCGGGCGCGTCGCGATCCACGGCCGCGGCCCCGCGTCGATCCTCGACGCCCCGCTCGGCGCCGCGGGCTCCCACGGCTGCGTGCGCATCCCGAACGACGTCGTCACCTGGATGCACGCCCGCACGCCGGTGGGGACGCCCGTCCGCATCACGCAACGCTGACCCCGGGGCCCGGGACGGCGCGTCGCCCGGGAACGCGTCGGGCCCGGACGTGCGTCCGGGCCCGACGTGGCGGCGGCCGCGGGGCCACCCCGAGCGGACGGCAGGGCCGTCCGCGGGCGGCGGCCCCGGGCACCCGCCCGGGGGCCGCCGCGGGCGATCAGCCCGTCACGCCACCCGGCGAGACGGCCGTCGCGCGACGCACGATCGTCACCGCGCGGCGCGCGGAGGCGGACCGCACGGACGGCGAGGTGACCGAGACGGACGCGGCCGTCGTGCGACCGGCCCGCGCGTCGCGGTCGGCGCGCAGCGAGAAGCGCTTCGTCGTGGTGCTCGCGAGGCGGGAGTTCGTCCAGCAGAGGCGACCGCCCGAGAGCGTCGCACCGCCGCGGGAGACGATGGAGAAGCGCGACGAGACGCGGACGCAGGTGCGGACGGTGCGGGCCGTGACGTCGCCCGTGTTGCGGACGGTCACGCGGAACGACACGCGGCCGCCCTGTCGGACCCGCGAGGAGCCGGAGGTGATCGCGGCCGTGAGGCGGGCCGGATCGGGGGTCGCGGCCGCCCGGACCGCGGGGGCCGCCTCCGTCGGGGGCGTCACGCCGACGCCGCCGGGGGTCGTCGCCAGGCCGCGGCAGCTGATCGTCGCACCGGCGTCGCCGGCCTTGATCCGGTACGTCGCCGAGGGGCCCTCGGCGAGGACGCGGCCGGACCGCGTGTCCGTGAAGCGGTACGCGAACGTCGGGCCGTTGCTCCAGGTGCCCGCGGAGCAGGTGATCGTGTCGCCCGCCTCCGGCGTCGACGACGGGAGCCGCAGCGAGACGTCCTGCCCGCCGCGCGGGGCCAGCGGCGGCGCGTCGTTGCCGAGGAGGAAGTCCCGGACCTCGGGGGCCGACACGTTCGCGAAGTAGCTCGGGGTGTCCGCGCCGCACTTCGGGCCGCTCGAGACGATGCCGATGAGGCGGCCGTTCTGCACGAGCGGTCCGCCGCTGTCGCCCTGGCACGTGGAGCCGCGCGGGGAGAGCGTCACGACGTAGAGCGCGTTGAGCTCGCCCGTGCCGCCGCGCTCGGGCGCGACCGCCGGGTCGACGACGGGCGCGGTCAGCGAGTAGAACGCCCCGTTGGCCTCGCCGCCGTTGGACTGCAGACCGAAGCCGGTGACGCGGGCCTCGCCGGAGCCGGCGCTCGGGCCCGGGTCGGCCAGCGGGATCGGCTGGGTGTTGGCATCGAACGTCAGCGGCGTGGAGAGCGTGAGGACCGCGGCGTCGTCGGCGAGCTGGGTGAGCGTGCCGGAGGCGCCGCCCGGGCGGCCGTAGCCCGCGTGCCGGCGCACGGCCGAGACGCTCTTGGTCTGCAGGGTGTCGCCGGGCTGGGGGGCGGGGTCGCTGCCTGCTCCGGGGGTCGGGTCGAAGCGCGAGAAGCCCGTGTCGACGACGTAGGACGCCGGGTCGATGTTCGCGTTGGCGGGGTTGATGGTGCAGTGGGCCGCGGTGACGATGTGGGTCGCGTCGAGGACGGAGCCGCCACAGGTCGTGAACTTGCCTGCGGTCCCCCACGGCTGACCCTCGGTGTTGGCGCGGATGCGCACCTGGTAGGGGGCGGAGGAGATGCCGGCGACGTCGCCGCCGACGATCTGCGGGACGCTGGGACGCTGGGTCCCCTGGTCGGCGCGCAGCACGGTGGAGCCGTCTGCGGCCGCGGCGGCCGCCGGAGCGAGCGCGGCGATGGCTGACGCGGCGAGGATCGAGCCCGCGAGCGGGACCGCGCGGCGCCTGGTGGATGATGATGTGAGGTGGGACACGGGGTGTACGTCCCCGTGGCGCATCTGCCCGAAACCACTTCCTCATAGTTGTGTGCACACCGATCGGGCCGCCGAGACCCCCAACGGTGACCCGGCCCACCATCCCCCCATCGTCGTCGTCCCCCCGCGACGGTCGGTGGACCCCGCCCGGTCGACCGCTCCGGGCGCGGCCGCCCGGGGCGGCCGGTCGAGGGTGCGCGGGAGGCCCGGCCCCCGGGCGGACCGGGGCCAGTCGCCGCGCGGCGTCATCATGCGGGCGATGACCGGCCCGCGCCCCGCGATCCACGTCGTCGGCCTCGCGGGCGACCGGCCCGCCACCCCCGAGGGGGCGGCCGCGCTGGCGGACGCGACGCTCGTGGCCGGCGGGGCGCTGCCGCTGGCCGCGCTGCGCGAGCGGGTCGGGGCGGCGTCGATGCCCGAGACGGTCGTCCTCGGCGCGCCGCTCGCCCCCGCGCTCCAGCGCATCGCCGCGCACGACGGCCCCGTCGCCGTGCTGGCGTCGGGCGACCCCGGGTGGTTCGGCATCGTCCGCACGCTCGCCCGCGCCGTGTCGGCCGAGCGGATCGTCGTGCACCCGGCGCCGTCGTCCGTCGCCCGCGCGTTCTCGCGCGTCGCGCTGCCGTGGGACGACGCCCGCGTCGTCTCCGCCCACGCCCGCGGCACGGAGGGGATCACCGCGGTCCTCGGCGCGCTCCTGGCCGGCCCGAAGGTCGCCGTCCTCACCGCGCCGGACTGCGACCCCGCGTTCCTCGCGTGCGCCTACGACCGGATCCCGGGCGCGCCGGAGCGGACCCTCGCGGTCTGCGAGCGCCTCGACGCCCCCGACCAGCGGGTGACCATCGGGTCGCCGGCGGAGATCGCGGGCGGGACCTTCTCGGACCCCAACGTCCTCCTCGCCTGGGCGCCCGACCGGCAGGTGGCCGCGACGCGCACGGCGATCCAGCCGCCCCGCACCGCGACCTCCTGGGCGCTCCCGGAGGACGCGTTCGCCCACCGCGCCGGGATGATCACGAAGCGCGAGGTCCGCGCCGCCGCCCTCGCCGCGCTCGGTCCGGGGCCGGGCGACCTCGTGTGGGACGTCGGCTGCGGCAGCGGCTCCGTCGCGGTGGAGTGCGCGCTCCTGGGCGCCGGGGTGATCGCGCTGGACCACGCCGAGGAGGCCGTCGAGCTGACGCGGCGCAACGCCGAGGCGCACGGGGTGCAGCTCGCCGCGACGTGCGTCGCCGCGCCGGCGGGCCTCGACGGGCTGCCGGACCCCGACGTGGCGTTCGTCGGGGGCGGGGGCGCCGACCTCGACGCGATCGTCGACGTCGCGGCCGCCCGGGCGCGCCGCGCCGTCGTCGTGACGCTCGCGACCCTCGAGCGGATCGGCCCCGTCCTGGACCGGCTCGCCGCCGCCGGGTTGCGGGCGGAGGGCACGCTGGTCCAGGGCGCCCGGATCCGGCCCTTCGTGGGGCAGCACCGCCTCGAGCCGATCAACCCGACCGCGGTGCTCGTCGGCCGGCGCGACTGATGGCCCTCGGTGCGCGTCGGCCTGCGCGGTCGGCGGGTCCCGGTGCTCGTCGGCCGGCGCCGCTGGCGGGTCCCGGTGCTCGACGGCCGGCGCCGCTCCCGGCCGGTCCCCCGGTGCTCGTCGGCCGGCGCCGCTCCCGGCCTCCGGCGACCGACGGCCGACGCGGCCGGACGCGCGCTACGTGATCGGCTCGGAGGCGGTGCCCGTCACCCACGGCCGGTCGCGCAGGCCGTCGAGGTGGCCCGTGTCGTTGTAGCTGCGCAGCCGCAGCCGGCCGTCCGGGAAGACGACGAAGCGGTTGACCGACGTGTTGTCCGCGCCGAGGAACGCGAACGGCTCGCTGCCGGTCGCCTGCCGGCACATCTCGGCGATCACGCCGCCGTGCACGACCGCGGCGACGGTCGTGTCCGGGCCGGCCTGCGCGACGACGTGGTCGAAGCCCCGCCGGACGCGCTCCGCGAACAGCTCGTCCTTCTCGGCCCCGGGAATGAGGTCCCAGCGCTGCTCGACGAACGACCGCATGATCAGCGGATCGCGGTCCGCGATCCGCACGCGGTACTCGCCGGCGTCCCAGTCGCCCAGGTGGATCTCGCGCAGGTCGGCGACGACCTCGGGGACGAGGCCCGTCAGCTCGACGAGGCGGGCCGCGGTCTGGTGCGTCCGCTGCAGCGTCGTGACGAAGAGCCGCGACAGCGGCTCGTGGGAGAGGCGCTCGCCGACCAGGCGCGCCTGCTCCTCCCCGTCGTCGGAGAGCGGCGGGTCGCCGTCGCCGTCCTCGTTGACCGGGAACGTGCCGCCCGCGTCGACCCCGGCGGTGGAGCCGTGGCGGACCAGGAGGATCTCCGTCGCGCCGGGCGGCAGGGTGAACAGCCGCTGCGGACCGACGGATCGCTGGGTCGTCGCGTCGTCCTTCGAGCTCACCTCCCCTACGTTGGCAGACCGGGCCGCCCGGTGATCGGTCACGATGGGGCGGTGCCCGTCGATCCCCAGGGACCGCCCGCCGGCGGCCCCGTGCCGATGGTCCTGGGCGTGGGCGCCAGCCGCGGCTGCCCGGCGAGCGAGCTCGCCGCCCTCGTCGACGACGCCCTGTCCGCCGCGGGCGCCGTCCGTGAGCAGGTCGTCCTGGTCGCCTCGGCCGACGTGAAGGCCGACGAGCCCGCGATCCTCGCCCTCGCCGCCGCGCTCGGCGTGCCCACCCGGTTCTTCCCCGCCCACGAGCTGGCCGGGGTCCCGGTGCCGACGCCCTCGGCGATCGTGGCCGGCCACGTCGGCACCCCGTCGGTCGCGGAGGCCGCGGCGCTCCTGGCCGCGGGCGAGCGCGCACCGACCGACCCGGTCGACGCCGGCGAGGGCCGCCGTGGGCCGGGGACCGGCGGACCCGCGTCCGCCACGGACGCCGCCCCCGGCGACCGGCACACCACCCCCGGCGACCGGCGCGCCGCCCCCGGCGACCGGCTCGCCGCCCCGGCCCGCCTCGTCGCGACGAAGCGGCGCAGCGCCCACGCCACCTGCGCGATCGCGACCACCGCGCCGGCCCGACGGTCGACCGCCGACGTCGCCCCCGCCCGGCAGGTGCCGACCGCCCCGCCGGCCCCCGAACGTCCCGACACCCCGAACGAGGTCCCCCTGCCGTGAGCCCCGCCGCCGACGCCCCGGAGCCCCTGCCCGGCGCCCCCGTCCCCGCCCCCTCGGGCCTCGGGGCACCCGCCCGGACGCCGCACCCGATCGAGGTCGAGAGCTACCGGATCCTGCGGGAGCGCCTCGGGGACCGGCTGGACGGCCTCGGGCCCCTCTCGCGCGCCGTGACGGAGCGGACGGTCCACTCCGTCGCCGACGTCGCGTTCGGCGAGACGCTGCTGCTCGACGAGGACGCCCTCGTCGCCGGCCGCGAGGCGCTGCTCGCCGGTGCGCCGCTGATCGTCGACACCCGCATGGCCGCCGCCGGGATCACCGCCCGGGAGACGATCGTCCCGCTCGCGGACCCCCGCGCCGCCGAGCGCGCACGGGCGACGGGCAGCACGCGGTCCGACGCCGCGTTCCGCCTCGCCGCCGCGGACCACCCCGACGGCGCGGTCTGGGCGATCGGCAACGCCCCCACCGCCCTCTTCGCGCTCCTGGAGGAGGTCGCGGCGGGACGCGTGCGCCCCGCCCTGGTCGTCGGCCTGCCGGTCGGGTTCGTCGGCGCGGCGGAGAGCAAGGCGGCGCTGCACCGCAGCGGGGTACCGTCCCTGACCAACCGCGGGGAGCGCGGCGGGACCCCGGTGACGGTCGCCGCGATCCATGCGCTCCTCTTCCACCGCGAACCCGGAGCCCCCTCCGCATGAGCAGCCCACGTCTCGTCCTCGTCCTCGGGGGAACGCGCTCCGGCAAGAGCGCCGTCGCCGAGCGGCTGGCGGCGGCCGCGGGCGGCCCTGTGCGCTACCTCGCCACCGCGCCGTCCGGCCCGGACGGCGACGGCGACCGCATCGCCCTGCACCGCAGCCGGCGCCCCGCGTCGTGGGAGACGCTCGAGGTCGCGGCGACGGAGGACCTGGCGCTGCCGATCCGCGAGGCCGCGGGCGCGACCGTCCTGCTCGACGGCCTCGGCGCCTGGCTCGCGGGCGTCCTGCACGCGTCGGGCCTGCTCGACGACGACGGCCGCCGCGAGGACCCCGCCGGGGCGATCGACGGCGCCGCCGCCCTGGCGGGGATCGAGCACGCGGTGCAGGCCCTGGCCGACGCGGCGTGCGGGCGCGAGGGCCTCACCGTCGTCGTCGGCGAGGAGGCGGGCATGGCGCCCGTCGCCCCCACCCGCGGCACCCGTCGCTGGGTCGACCTCCTCGGCACCGCGCACCAGGCCCTCGCCGCCCGGGCGGACCGCGTCCTCCTCGTCGTGGCCGGTCGCGCGATCGAGCTGCACGACGTGGGTGCGGGTCCCGAGATCGCCGGTCCCCGGCCGGCGCAGTCCGCCCTCCCGCTCGACGTGGCGCCCGCGCCGGCCGCGGCCGTCGACGTCTCCCCGCCGGCGTCGGCCGTCGACGCGTCCACGCCGCCGGAGCCGGGCGGCCCCGACGCCGTCCCGCCCGCCGCGGTCGCCGTGGGCGTCGACGCCACCACGGCCGCGGCCATCGGCGCGGGCGAGACGGGGCGGCCCACCGACCCCCTGCCCGGGACGGATGCGCTTGCGGCGTCCGGCGACGGGCCGGGCCTCGTGGACGACGCGACGGACGACGTCGCGCCCGCCGCCGTCGCGGTCGGGGTCGACGCGACGACCGCCGCGGCGATCGGCGCCGGCGAGTCCGGCGACCCGGCCGCCGCCCCGGGACCTGCGAACGGACCCGCGGCCGCGGCGGACGGCGCCACGGCCGGCCCCGGCGGGACAGCGACCGCGACGGACGGTGCCTCGGCCGGTGACGACGGCCCCGCGGCCGCGGCGGACGGCCGCGGCGCGCCCGGCGACGGCGCCACCCCCGCGCCCGCCGCCTCGTCTCCTGCCGCCCCGTCCCCTGACGCCCCCCTGCGCGAGGCGCTCCCGGTGCCGCCCGGCGCGCGGATGCACGGCGACCGCATGGTCCCCGACGGGATGCTCGACTTCGCCGTCAACGTCGTCGCGGGCGACCCGCCCGGGTGGGCGCGCCAGGCGATGAACGCCGGCCTGGACGCCGCGGGCCGCTACCCGGACGACCGGCCCGCCGCGGTCGCGCTCGCCGGGCGCCACGGCCGCGCCCCCGAGGGCGTCCTGCCGCTCGGCGGTGCCGTCGAGGGCTTCTGGCGGCTGGCCCTCGCGGTGCGTCCGCGCCGCGCGGCCGTCGTCGTCCCCGGCTTCACCGAGGCGGAGGCCGCGCTGCGGACCGTCGGCGCCGAGATCGTCCGCGTCCCGCGGCGGCCCGAGCAGGGCTGGATGCTCGACCCGGAGGCCGTGCCGGAGGACTGCGACATGGTCGTCGTCGGCCGGCCCGAGAACCCGACGGGGGTGCTCGACCACCGGGAGACGATCCTCCGGCTGCGCCGTCCGGGCCGGACGGTCCTCGTCGACGAGGCGTTCGCCGACTTCGTCCCGCGCGAGGACCCCCTCCGCGACCCGGAGGGCCCCGCGGGTCCGCCCGCCGGCGGGGCGCTCGCCGACGAGCGCCCGTCCGACGCCGGACCGGGCGACCTCGTCGTGCTGCGCAGCCTGACGAAGGTCCTGTCGGTGCCGGGCGTCCGCTGCGGCTACCTGCTGGCCGACCCCGAGCTCGTCGACCGCGTGCGCGACGCGGGTGCGCCGTGGTCGTGCCCGACGCCGGCGCTCGAGCTGCTGCGCGCGTACGCGGGGCGGCCCGAGGCGTGCGACCGCATCGCCGCGCGGACGGCCGCGCACCGCGGCGACCTGCTCGCCCGCCTGCGGCAGCTCGCGGGCGTGCAGGTCTGGGACGGCACCGCGAACTTCGTGCTGCTGCGCGCCCCCGCGGACGTCGACGTCGTCGGCGGCCTCCATGGGCACGGCATCGCGGTGCGCCCCTGCACGACCTTCGCGGGCCTGGACGACCGGTACGTCCGGATCGCGGTCCGCACCCCCGCGCTGCACGCGCAGCTCACGACCGCGCTGGCCCGGGTGCTCA
>WLOB01000220.1 GCA_009699505.1 Actinomycetota bacterium
ACCGCCCGCCCGAGCCCGTTCGCCCTTCCACCAGCGACGTGAAGAGACGGGATTCGGGAACGCGGAAGCGATCACCGGCTCCGAGCGGCACCTCCGCGGCATGATCCTCGCCGTCCTCATCGTGCTCGTCGTCCCACAACCACGACGCCACCTCGAGCGGATCGGCATCGATCTCGGCTCCCTCCCGCACGCGCAGCAGATGGAACAGCGTGGCGACCACGTATTCCTCGCGTTTCTGGCACGCATCGATGGCGCGCCCGCCGCCGAAGAGCCTCTTAGGTTCGAGCATCCAACGGGCCGCGTCCTCCCGGACGCCCTCGTGCGCGAAGCGGGCACCGACGTCCGCCGCCAGGGTCACGAGGCGGACGACCCGGCGTTCCGTGGTGACGAGCGGGAAGTCGTCAACCCGATCCTGCGAGACGGGATCGACGAATTCGGACGTCGTCCACGAACTGGGCGAGCGCCCCGGAGCGGCGGCGAACCCGTGCGCGTCAGCAACTTCGGACATGTTCTTCTCCCGTCACCGGCCACATCATCGTGGCCGCGCGCCGGAAGTGATTCGTGGTAAACGCCTAATCAACAAACCTTGCAGGACCGTAATGTTGGGAGTGCTGATCCTCCCAACCGGGCGCGGCGGCCGAGCCGCCTCGCCCGGAAGCGCCTGCAGCATCCTCGTGTCGAACACCTCGGGCGAGGGGCGTCGTGAGCGAGCCATCCCCACGCGACCACTGAGAAAAGGGATTTCCTAGGTTTTTGACTTGAGGAGAAAGAGCTTGAGTGGGCAGGAAGCCGGAGCCAGGCTGACGGATCACGAGCGACGCCGCCGGGCATCTATCGCGCGTCGCTACGCCGCGATCGCATCACCGACGAGGGAGGACGACGAGGCGTTCGCCTCGGAGCTTGGGCTGAGCGTCGACAGTCTATGGCGCCTCGCGCGGGCCTGGCGGCTCGGCGCTGCCGGAGAGGTCGGCGTGGAGGACCAGACGACCCTGCGCGCTCGGGCGCTCGAGGCCGCCCGCGATCCGGACCTGTCCGAGGTTTCGCCGTCGCGCCATCCCCTGATGGAGGCGAGGCTGCAGGTCATCGCCGATCACCTCGAAATCGTGCGGCCGACGCCCGCCGATGTGACGGCGGCAGCGAAGACGCTAGAACTTACTGTTCCCAGCTTCCGACGTCTGCTCCGCGAATGGATCCGCCACCGCAACCCGGCTCTGCTCGCGGGCGGGTCCACCCCGATGAGGAAGGCCCGGTACGAGCGCAAGGAGATCGCCTCCCGCGAACCTCAGATGGTCCGGGCGCTGGCGAACCTCGGCACGCAGGTCAGTTCGATGGCATTGCACCGCGAAGTCGTGCGTCTCTGCGAGATCGACGGCGTCGCGCCGCCCGGGCAGCCGACCACCTACGCCCGGCTGATGCGCGCCCGATCGGACGCCTCCATGAACGAGGGCCCGCCGGGCTTCGCCCTTGACCACAGTGCCATCAACCTCGCCGTGCGCCGCGAGGACGGGGCCGATCCGACTATGGCGGTGCTCAGCATGCTGTTCTGTTCGACCTCGGGCAGGATCGTGGCTCACTCAATGTCGCTCGAGCCTCCCTCCCCGGGCCGAACCGCCGCGCTATTGTCAATGGCGGCTTCGATCCTGCCGCCGGGGACCGAAGAGCTGACGTTGGACATACCGGCGCATCCGGAATGGCGTAGCCTCGACGACACGCTGAAAGCCTCCGGCGTCCCGATCAGGATCGACTCGTCCAAGCGGCTCGCAGCGGGCAAGCTGGCGGCCCGTCGTTTCGGCGATCTCGTCGGCACACTGCGGTTGCGCCCGGGTCACACCCGGTCGCCGGCGACGGCGAGGCTGACGCGGGTCATGGGAGCCGACAACCCGCTCACGCCGTCCGACGCGGCCGGCGCGGTCGACGCCGCCGTCCGTTTCCATAACAGCGGAAGGGCAGAACCTACCGTCGGCTTCGTCCCGTCCGGCCGCCTTAACGACTTCACGAAGGCGCTCGATCAGATCTCATCCTAGATCGATTGCGGACCGGCGACGACCGACAGGAGACCCCTGATGGCGTTCAATTCGCCGTCGTCGACCCACTCGTCGTCGCGCCGCTTCATGCGGCCCAGGATCTCGAGATTACGCTCCTGCAGGGCGCGTCCGATCTGCATGTGCAGCTCGGCCGTGGCGAGGGTGTAGTCCGTCCTCCTTCCGGTTCTGTAACCCATGCCAGGCTCACGCAGTCCGGTGCCGATCCAGATCGGGCCGACACGATCCCCGAGGACGCGCACGATGCGCGATCCCGGAACGGCTCCGCGGAGAAGGAGCGGTTCGTCGTAGCTCGAGCGGACGAAGCGTGGATCGTGGACACCGTCGTCGAGCAGGCGGCGCCAGCGGACATCGTGCGCGGCATCACCGACGGGCGGCCCCACGAAGCGAGCCGAATGGACGTGCCCATAGATCTCGACACCGCGGAAATCGATGTCGGCAAGGCCCCCCAGCACCTCGTCGCGAGCATCCCCCCCGTCACTATTCCGTAGAGCATGCCCGGCGGCTGCCGCGTATCCATGTGCCACGTCGTTCTCGGCGCTGAACGCCCAGCCGAGCACCAGGCCGGTATCCTCGTCCAGAGCCGCGCACAGACGTTGCCGACGATCCCGAATGTCGATGAGATCGGCTCCGGCGTTGTCGAACGTGATCATCCGTCCGAACGGAGCCGTGATCGGCAGGTCGTTCCGGACGGCGCGGATGAGGCGGAGCAGGGTCGTCTTCGGCAGGGGCAGTCCGTCGGCGTCAAGCTGCCTCGCGATCTTCGACGGCGCCAGATCCGGGGTTCGTGCGAGCAGGTCCGCCAAGCGCACGCGCACTTCAGCATCACCTTTGGGCTTGGGATCCGCCTCCTCGACGTTCTTTCGAACGTAGACCCCCAGGCTGTCGAGCGACGGCTTCGCGTCCCATCGCTGACGCATGGCGTAGAGGGTACTGAGGTTCACGCGGGCGATGCGCAGAACCTTTTCGACATCGACCTTCGCGTGATCGGCGCCGCTCCACAGCCGCAGAGCCTGCAGCCGGCGGAGGACCTTCTCGCGCCGACTCTTCGGCAACGCGTGCCAGCGGGCGATCTCCTCGTCGGGGATGCTTGGCCACAGCGACCGCAGCGCGTCGTCGCCCGTCAGCTGATCCGGAGCAGGGGATTGATCCGCTTCTTTCATGCGTCCCCATCACCGCCGTCGACAGGATCGTCAAGCGGTCCCACGCATTCCGGAACAATCCTTGACATTGTGGGTTCAAGTCTACTAACAACGTGGGACCACGTTCAGGTTAGCCCTTTAATGATCAGGGAGTTCATCATGTTCCATCACGTCAGAATCGCCTCGGGTCCGGAGCAGGGTCCGCGAGATGAGCACGTTCTGCCGGAACCCGGCTCCATGGCGCCGTCGGTCGATCGATCGAGGGAGATCGAGGTCGAGGGTCTGCGCCTCCGCCTCCCCGCGGCCGGCGAGGAGCCGCTCGTCGTGGGCTCGGTCACGATCCGCCCGATCGACCTCGGGGACGGCAGGTTCATGCACGAGATCAGGGCCGTCCGCTGATCGAATCCGCAACGACTTCGCGGCCAGCCCCCGGCACCGAAGACACACAACGCGAAGGGACACGTCATGGTCCGGGAACACGCCGAACTGCCCATCCGCCTCCTGTCCCTGCCGGCGCGTGCCGTGCGGGGCATCGTCAGGTTCGCCATTCGTTCGATCGCGATCCCGCCCCCGGCGGCCCCGCCGCGGGCCACGTTTCCTCCCCGTCGTTCGGCCGTCGATCGGCGGGATCCGCGCGACGTCGGTGTTCCGCCGCACGCCCGCCGAAACGGCCACGCGTCGTGAGCCCGGGAGGATCGTCGTCCGCGAGGCGGTTCGCGATCTCGCAGATCGCGGCGCGTGGCCCCGCGCTCGACCTCCTGGAGGATCGCTCGGTCGCTCCCCGCGCGAGCCGCGTCCGACCCTTCGACGGCACCCGGAAACAGTCGGACGAGCTCGTGGCGATGGCCGTGATGATCCGGGCCCCCGGCGGGGCGCCGCTCCGCCTGGGCAGAGTCGTGCTGGCCCACGAGCACGGCACCTACGCCTCGCCGAAGTCCGCCTTCCCGCTCGTGTGGGAGGGGGAAGCCCAGCAGGAGGCCATCATCGAGGCGGACACCGATTTCGACGTCGAGAAGATCGAGACGGAGTCCGTTTCGTTCGAGTTCACCATGGACGGCAAGCCGGTCAGCTACACGGTCGACCTCGCCCTCCGTTCCGCCTCCGGTCGAGAGCGCCTCGTCGAGATCAAGCGAGACGACCGGGATCTCGAAGACCCGGAATACCGGCTCAAGCTCGCGCACGTCGCCGAGATCTGTCGCCGCTGCGACATCGACTTCCAGGTCCTTCTGCGGGCGGACATCTTCCGGAGCGACCGTCACCGCCGCAACGCCGCCTTCGTCGCGTCACGCGGCTTCACCACCATCGAAGCGCATCACCTGCGCCGGTTCGAGGCCCATCGCCGCGAGGTCGGCTCGACCACCAGTCTGGGCGATCTCGCGGAGGCCCTCGAGCCCGGGTCACCCGTGCTCGGAGAGGCCATCGTCCACGCGCTCGTCGTGCGTCGTCGCGTGAGGATGGACCTCGCCGGACGCATGCTCCCCTCCGCCCCCGTTTCCCTCCACTGAAAGACACGATCATGGACAAGTCCCGTCAGACCACCCTCAGCAGCGCCGAGCTCCCCGTCGCGGTTCTCCAGCGTCTGGGAGACCCGTCGATCAGCCGACCCAGGGTGGAGGTGGTCTTCGACACCTACTCCCGCATGATCCTCGGGTTCCGCGTCACCGACGGACGCCCGGTCCGCTGATCCGCCGCGCGATCCGCGCACGATCCGAAATCCCCGGCTGCCGGCTCGTCCGGCCGCCGACCACCGGCCCGCCGCCGGACAACGCAGCCGCACGGGGCGGTCGGCGAAAGCCGACGCGCGGCCTATCGACGGAGCATCACAATGGCCTACCAGCGCTTCGAGAAGAACCACTACCTCCGCATCGACAACGTCGACTACAAGCCCGCCGGCTACGCGGCGGACCGCCACCTGCTCATCCACTGCGTCACCGGACAGCCCTACGTCTGCGCCGACGAGAACGGCGTCGTGGGGCTGCCCACCGACGCGATGCTCGACGACCTGTTGGCTTCCAGGGTGGCCGAGGTCCACTCCATGCCCGCGTGCGACCCCGCCAGCCTGCGCGCGCAGGTCTCCCAGGAAACCATCGCTCAGGCGATGGAGATCGATCCCGGGGTCGGGAAGATCAGCCTCATCGTCAACATGGCCGACGACGCCGGCATCGAGAACGGCGACAAGGCCCTGGACATCTTCTTCCGCAAGGCGTGGACGGCCGAACTCGAGGCGGAGCACGGCCCGCTTCCCTCGTTCCGCACCATCCGGCGGTGGCGCGCGGAGCGGGGAGAGCCCGGGCGTCGACACCCCCGGCAGCTGGTCCGTCGATGGGGCAGGGTGCCGCGCGGCACGTTCGCGCAGGAGGTGCCGAGCGAGATCCTCGGCAAGCACGTTCTCGAATACGCGACCCATCCGTGCAGGTTCGCGGACGCCTATGCGGGCTACGTGGCCGAGGCGACGCAGGTGAACCTGGGAAGCCACCCGGACTACGCCCCGTCGGTCGAACCCCTGAAGATCGCTTCCCGGGACACCTTCCGTCGCTGGTGCAACCTGCTCGAAGGGTCGGCGACCGTGGCCGCGAAGCACGGCAAGCAGAAGGTCGAGCAGGACTGGCGCGGCGCCGGCAAGCCGCTCACGGCGGACTTCTGCATGCAAAGGGTCATCGTCGATCACACCGAGATCGACGTTCACGTGGTCGACGACGAGCGCGAACTCGTCCTCGGGCGCGCCTGGCTGACGATCGCCGTCGACGTCAGGTCCCGCGCCGTCGTCGGGCACTGCCTGTCGTTCATCAATCCCTCCACGTGGACGGTGGCGGAGATCCTGAAGCGCATCGCGCTTCCCAAGCGACCCCCGCCCGCCATGGCGAAGCGCTACCCCGTGCTCACCTGGCTGCGCGGTCGGATCACCGAACTGATCGTGGACAACGCGAGCGAATTCCATGGCGACGGGCTGGCGGTGGCCGCCCGCACGCTCGGGTTCCACCTCCGCTTCTGCCCCGTGAAGCGGCCGCGATACCGGGCGATCGTCGAGCGTCTGATCGGCACCATCAACCGCGCCCTGTGCGAAGTGCTGCCCGGTCGGGTCCTGCCCATCAGGGACGCCAGGCGCCTGGACTACAACGCCGAGAAGGGGGCGTGCATCCTGATGGACGAGCTCGAGGCCCTGCTCAACCAGGTGATCGCCGAGTACAACACCAGTCCGCACGACGGGCTGGGCGGGCGGCAGCCCGCCCTCGTCTTCGAAAAGGAGCTCGTGAACAAGGGCGTCATGAACGTCGGCGACCTCGACAGCTTCCTGCGCGACGTCATGCCGGCGGTCTCCGGAGCGCAGCTGTCGCCGGCCGGAATCAGGTGGCAGGGGCTCCGCTACCACTGCATCAGGGCGGTTCCCGAGCTGCTCGACGACCTCGTGCCGCTGGAGCCCCGCCGCACCCGGCGCGACGATGCGACGGCGAGCGTGGAGTTCCGCTACGATCCCCTGAACATCGGCAGCATCCACGTGTGGAACCGCCGCACGAAGCGCTACGTCACCCTGGTCTGCGCCGACGCCACCTACGCCGACGGGCTGCCCCTGGCCATGCACAAGGATCTCCGGGCCGCGGCGAAGGCCGAGGGCGCCGCCTTCAACACCGAACACGAGCGGCTCGCCGCCCGCGACCACCGCATCCAGGCCATCCGCAACATCGACCCCGCCGCCAAGGAGGCTGCGCGCGCGCGGAAGGCCGAACTCCTCGACGTGCCGCGCGTCCGTCGCGTGGTCGGCAACATCGTCCACCTCCATCGACCGGAGACCGCGGCAAAGGTCGGCGACTTCATCGCCAGCGACCGCGCCGGCCTAACCGCCTTCGACCAGGCCGTTCTTCCGGCCGGTCGCACCCGCGGCCGCGGCGAGGAGGGCCCTCGCGACCGTCGCGACGCGGGCGGGCCGAACGGTCCCGCCGCCGGCAAGGCGCCCAAGGGTCGCCGCCGGCGCTACGGTAGCGACGGCGGAGA
>WLOB01000221.1 GCA_009699505.1 Actinomycetota bacterium
GACGTTCGTCGACGTCAACGGCGGCGACGTCGAGCAGGGCGACGTCCTGCGGTACACGATCACCGGCAGGAACACCGGGCAGGACGGGGCCCGCGACTTCGTCGTCCGCGACCCCATCCCGACCAACACGACGTACGTCGCGGGCTCCCTGCGATCGACGCCGACGACGGGCGGCACCGCCACGGACGTCACGGCCGTGACGGACGCCTCCGGCGACGACCGCGGCGAGTACTCCGCGGCGCAGAACCAGGTCGTCACGCGCGTGGGCACGGGCGCCACGGCCACCTCGGGCGGCGTCGTCGGCGCCACGGGCACCGCCGCGGGCTACGCGGTCACCTTCGACGTCCGGGTCGGCGGCCCGAGCCCGGCGGTCGCGTCGGGCACGGTCATCACGAACACGGCGACCGCGAGCTTCGCCTCCCAGAGCCTCGGCACCGCCCTGACGGCGCAGTCCACCGCGACGGCGACCGTCAGGACGCCGGACCTGGCGATCACGAAGACGGGCAACGGCACCGTCGTCCGCGGCCGGCCCTACACCTACGACGTGACCGTCCGCAACGGCGGCGACGCGCGGACCCAGGGCACCGTCACGGTCACCGACACGTTCCCCACCGGCGTCACGGCCGGCGCGAACGCCGCCTCGGGCACGGGCTGGACCTGCACGAACACGGCGACGAGCTTCACCTGCACCCGCAGCGACGCGCTCCCGGCCGGCTCGAGCTACCCCGTCATCTCCCTGACGACGAACATCGCCTCGGACGCGCCGACCACCATCGCGAACACCGCGACCGTGGCCGGCGGCGGCGACGGCGACCCGGCGAACAACACCGGCACCGCGACGAACGGCCCGACGAGCCAGACCGACCTGGCCGTCGTCAAGACCGCCTCCGCGAGCCCGGTCCCCGTCGGCACGAACGTCACCTACACCCTGCGGGTCACGAACAACGGCCCGTCGCGCTCCGCCGGCTCCGTCGTCACCGACGCCCTGCCGGCCGGCCTGACCTACGTCTCCTCGTCCGGCGGCTGCGTCGGCGCCGCCACGTCGAGCACCGTCACCTGCACCCTCGGCGCCCTGGCCTCCGGCGCGTCGGCCGAGTTCACCGTGGTGGCCCGGCCCGCCGCCGGCACCGCGGGCTCCGCGCTGCGCAACACGGCCACCGTGTCGGGCACCGACCCCGACCCGACGCCCGGCAATGACAGCTCGTCCGTCACCGTCGACGTCCGCCCGGTCGACCTGCGCATCACCAACACCGTCCAGGGCGCGCCCGCGACGCTCAACCCGAACACGACCTACACCTGGCTCGTCGGCGTGACGAACGACGGCGGCTCCGCGGCGCCCAACAGCGTCGTGCGCTTCGACGTCCCGGCCGGCACCACCGCCGACGCCGCGACGATCGACCCCCGCTGCACGCTGAGCGGCGCCTCCGGCTCCCAGATCGTGCTCTGCAACCTCGGGACGGTCGAGGCGGGCGGCGGCACCGGCGCCAGCCCCCTGCGGATCCCGCTGACGACGACGGCCACGCCCGGCGCGTCCATCACGACGTCCGCATCCGTCGCCACCACGGAGACCGACCGCGACCTCGGCAACAACACCGCGACGACGCAGACCCCGGTCGTCCAGTCCGTCGACCTCGGCGTGTCCTTCGCGGCGCTCCCGGGCCCGGTCCGTCCCGGCGACGACCTGACGCTCACCGCCACGGTGACCAACGACGGCCCCGCCCGCCCGATCGACCCGAAGCTCACGATCCCGCTGCCCTCCGGCACCACGTTCGTCAGCGCCGGCGCCGGCTGCGCCCTGAACGCGGCCGGCACCTCCGTCGTCTGCGATCTCACCGCCGCCGAGCTCGACGCGGGCGAGTCGCTCACGAAGTCCGTCGTCGTCCGGGTCGGCCCGAACCCCGGTCCGACCATCCCGGTCTCCGCCACGGTCTCCACGACCTCGGCCGACACCGACCCGAGCAACGACCGCGCCGCCCTCGTCGTCCCGGTCACCGAGACGGTCGACCTGGGCGTGACGCTGAGCAGCGACCCCGGCACCGCGCGCCCGGGCCAGAACCTGACCCTGACCGCCGTCGTGACGAACACCGGCTTCGGTCGCCCCGTCGCCCCGACGGTCTCGATCCCCGTGCCGGTCGGCACGACCTTCGTCAGCGCCCCCGCCGGCTGCGCGCTCAACGGCGCGGGCACCGCCGTCGTCTGCGACCTGTCGCCCGCCGACCTCGACCCGAACGAGTCGCTCACGCGGGCGATCGTCTTCCGGGTCGGCGACGCGCCGGCCTCGAGCATCCCCGCCTCCGCGACCGTCGCGACCACCTCGACGGACACCCGCGCGAGCAACGACACCGCCACGCTCTCCGTCCCGGTGAACCAGACCGTCGACCTCGGCGTGACCATCACGGGCTCCCCGAGCCCCGTCCGCCCGGGCCAGGACCTGACGCTCACGGCCGTCGTGCGGAACGACGGCGTGGCCCGTCCCGGCCAGCCGCGCGTCACGATCCCGCTGCCCTCCGGCACGACGCTCGTCAGCGCCCCCGCGGGTTGTGCCCTGAACGCCGCGGGCACCGCGATCGTCTGCGACCTCCCGGCCGCCGACCTCGACGCGGGCGAGGCCGTGACCCGCGCGATCGTCGTCCGCGTCGGCCCGAACCCCGGTCCGAGCATCGCGATCTCGGCCACGACGTCGACGACCTCCACGGACACGAACGCCGGCAACGACCGCGCGACGGCGAGCGTCCCGGTCATCGAGACCGTCGACCTGGGCGTCACGCTCTCCTCCGACCCGGCCGCGACGCGCCCCGGGCAGGACGTCAGCCTGTCGGCCACCGTGCGCAACACGGGTCCCGGCCGCCCGGACGCCCCGCGCGTCACGATCCCCGTCCCGGCCGGCACGACCCTCGTCAGCGCCCCCGCCGGGTGCACGCTCATCGGCACCTCGGTCGTCTGCGACCTGCCCGCGGCGGACCTCGACAGCGGCGAGTCGCTCACGCGCACCATCGTCGTGCGGGTCGGCGAGACGCCCGGCGGGAGCCTCGCGGCCTCGGCCACGGTCTCCACGACGTCGACCGACACGAACGCGGCCAACGACCGCGCGACCCTCGCGATCCCGGTCGACCAGACGGTCGACCTGGGCGTCGCGCTCACGGGCTCCCCGAGCCCGGTCCGCCCGGGGCAGGACCTGACGATCACCGCCGTGATCCAGAACGACGGGGTGGCCCGCCCGACGGAGCCGCGCGTCACGATCCCGCTGCCCGCCGGCACGACGTTCGTCAGCGCGCCCGCCGGGTGCGCGGTGAACGCCGCCGGCACGGCCGTCGTCTGCGACCTGCCCGCGGCGGGTCTCGACGCCGGCGAGTCGCTGACCCGCGCGATCGTCGTCCGGGTCGGCCCGAACCCCGGCCCGAGCATCGCGCTGTCGGCGACCGTCTCGACGACCTCCACGGACGTCCGCGCCGCGAACGACCGCGCCACCGCGAGCGTCCCCGTCATCGAGACGGTCGACCTGGGCGTGACGCTCAGCCCGACGCCCGGCACGGCCCGGCCCGGCCAGCCCCTCACGCTGACCGCCGTCGTGACGAACACCGGCCCCGGCCGGCCCGACGCGCCGACCGTCACGGTGCCGATCCCGACCGGCACGACGTTCGTCTCCGCGCCGGCCGGCTGCACCCTGAACACCGCCGGGACCGCCGTCGTCTGCGACCTCACCGCGTCGGACCTCGACACGGGCGAGTCGGTCACGAAGGCGATCGTGGTCCGGGTCGGTGACGCCCCGGGCGCGAGCATCTCCGCCTCGGCGACCGTCGCGACGACGTCGACCGACACGAGCACCGCCAACGACCGCGACACGATCTCGGTGCCGGTGAACCAGACCGTCGACCTCGCCACGACGATCACGGGCTCCCCGAGCCCGGTCCGCCCGGGCCAGGAGCTGACCCTCACCGCCGTCGTGCGCAACGACGGTGCCGCGCGCCCCGTCGAGCCGCGCGTGACGATCCCGCTGCCCGCCGGCACGACGTTCGTCAGCGCCCCCGCCGGGTGCGTGCCGAACGCCGCCGGCACCGCCGTCGTCTGCGACCTCACCGCCGCGGAGCTCGACGCCGGCGAGTCCGTGACCCGCGCCGTCGTCGTCGCGGTCGGGCCGAACCCCGGACCGTCCATCGCGATCTCGGCCACCGCCTCGACGACGTCGACGGACACGGACGCCGGCAACGACCGCGCCACCGCGAGCATCCCCGTGATCGAGACGGTCGATCTCGGCGTGACGCTGACCTCCGACCCCGGCACGGCGCTGCCCGGCCGCACCCTGACGCTCACCGCCGTCGTGGAGAACACGGGCCCCGGCCGTCCGGACGCCCCGAGGGTCACGATCCCGATCCCGGACGGCACGACGTTCGTCTCCGCCCCGGCGGGCTGCGCGCTCAACGCCGCAGGCACGGCCGTGGTGTGCGACCTCGCCCCGGCCGACCTCGACACGGGCGAGTCCGTCACGCGGGCGATCGTCGTCCGGGTCGGCGACACGCCCGGTGCGAGCATCGCCGCGTCCGCCACCGCGTCGACGACCTCGACGGACACGAACGCCGGCAACGACCGCGCCACCCTCGCGGTGCCGGTGAACCGGACCGTCGACCTCGGCGTGACGGTCACCGGCTCGCCGACCCCGGTCCGCCCGGGCCAGGACCTGACGCTGAACGTCGTCGTGCAGAACGACGGCGTCGCGCGCCCGGTCGACCCGCGGATCACGGTCCCGCTGCCCGACGGCACGACGTTCGCCAGCGCCCCCGCCGGGTGCGCCCTGAACGCCGCCGGCACCGCGGTCGTCTGCGACCTGCCCGCCTCGGGCCTCGACGCCGGCGAGTCGCTGACCCGCGCGATCGTCGTCCGGGTCGGCGCCGACCCCGGTCCGAGCATCGCGGTCCAGGCGACGGTCGCGACGACCTCGACGGACACGAACGCCGGCAACGACCGCGCCACGACGACCGTCCCGGTCGTCGAGACGGTCGACCTCGTCACGGAGCTGACGGCGGACCCCGGCACGATCCGGGCCGGCCAGGACCTGACGCTGACCGCGACGGTCACGAACGACGGCCCCGGCCGCCCGGATGCGCCGCGGATCACCATCCCGGTCCCGACGGGCACGACGTTCGTGCGCGCCCCGGCGGGCTGCGTCCTGAACGCTGCCGGCACCGCGGTCGTCTGCGACCTCGCCCCGGCGGACCTCGACGAGGGCGAGTCGGTGACCCGCGCGATCGTCGTCCGGGTCGGTGACGCGCCCCCGGCGACCATCGCCGCCTCCGCCACCGCGTCGACGACGTCGACGGACACGAACGCCGGCAACGACCGCGCCACGACGACCGTCACCGTCCTGCGGAACGTCGACCTGGCCGTCCGGCTGACCGCCGACCCGGGCACCACGAGCATCGGCGAGGAGCTGACGCTCACCGCCCGCATCACGAACGAGGGCGACGGGCGCCCGCAGGACCCGCGGGTGACGATCCCGCTGCCCGACGGCACGGCGCTCGTGCGCGCCCCCGCCGGGTGCGCCCTCAACGCCGCCGGCACCGCGGTCGTCTGCGAGCTGACCGCGGCGGAGCTCGACGCCGGCGAGTCCGTGACGCGCGACGTCGTCGTCCGCGTCGGCAACGGCGCGGGCTCGAGCCTGGCGTTCTCGGCGACCGTCTCGACGACCTCGACCGACACGAACGCGGCGAACGACCGCGACACCGTCGCGGTGCCCGTCACGGCCGGCTCCGACGTCGAGATCCGCAAGTCGACGAGCACCTCGGTGTTCCAGGGCGGCGACGCGGTGAGCTACACGCTCACCGCCCGCAACAACGGGCCGGCGACGGCCCGCGACGTGACCGTCGCCGACGACGTCCCCGCCGCGCTCGACGTCGTCGGCGTCACGCCGGCCGACGCGAACTGCACCGTCACCGGCAACGCGGTCCGCTGCGCCCTCGGCAGCCTCGCGCCGAACGCGGAGCGCACCATCACGATCCAGACCCGCGCGAAGGCGACGGCCCCGTCGCCGGCGTCGACGTCGATCGCTCCGAAGGTCAAGCTGACCCGCGAGGAGCGCTACGAGACGCTCGACCCCGGCGCGACCCGCACGATCGACGTGCGCTGCGAGGAGGGCGAGAACACCGCCGACCCGTCGGACGACCGCATCGGCATCGCCACGGACGGCACGCTCCAGATCGTCGACACCACCGCCGGCAAGGACAGCGTGGACGACATCCGGATCGTCCGTGCGTCGACCACGAGCGCCTCGACCTACCGGTTCGTCGTCGAGAACGACACGACCGGGACCGCCCAGGTGCGCCCGCACGTGACGTGCCTGCCGGCGACGACGGACGACGGGCAGCACCAGCTCGTCGCCGGGCCGCTGCGCACGCAGACCCGGACGCTGCCCGTCGGTCGCGAGGAGTTCTTCTTCCCGGTCGCGAACGGGGACCGGGCGATCGCCCCGGGCTTCGAGATCGTCGGCGGCGAGGCGCGCCTCGTGGCCAGCGAGCCCGTCACCGGCGGCTGGAAGCTCGTCGTCGAGGTGCTGCAGCCCGGCACGGTCACGGCGAGCCTCCGCGAGCTGGACGACCTCACGAGCGCGAGCGGCGACCCGCTGCACGTGCACGCCCTGAGCTTCGTGCACGTCGAGAAGACGGTCACCCTGCAGCCGGGCGAGTGGCTGCGCAACTCGAACGAGCGAGGCCGCGTGTCGTGCAACGACGACACGCGTCAGGGCTACGAGGGCATGGTGGCCTCGTACGACCTGCCGCCGGGCGTCGTCTCCACGGGCAACATCCCGATGCCGGTCAACCGCGACTTCGACCTCCTGAACACGACGGACCGGGTCCAGACGTTCAAGATCGACCTGGAGTGCATCCGCCTCCAGACCGGCGACCCGATCACGGTCGACGACGTCGTGAACACCGCGACGATCGACACGACGACGGGCGACACGAACCCGGACAACGACCGGTCGAGCGCCCGGATCGTCCTGGAGCGCAAGCCGCCGGTGCCCGCGCCCGCGCCCGCGCCGGCTCCGGCACCCGCGGCTCCGGCCCCGGCCCCCGCGCCGGATCCGGCCCCGGCCCCGGCTCCGGCGCCGGCACCCGACCCGCAGCCGGTCGCCCCCCAGCCGAGCGCGCC